>NZ_JABUZF010000179.1:0-14870 GCF_014897885.1 Halomonas sp. 3D7M
TTTGGCTGGTTGGCCAGTGGCAACTTGTTTGCTGATAATGGCAATGGTGCTGATCAGGCTACTGGGGACGATGCAATTGTCATCACTGCCATTGATGGTCAGGATGTTGTTTTCAATACGGCGATGACGCTGGACTCCGGTGCGAGTGTGGTTGTGCAGGAAAATGGCGACTTCACTTATGACCAAGGTTCTGCGTTTACTGCTTTGGCAGAGGGTGAGATGGTTATGGATACTTTCGAGTATTCAATTGCCAATAGCCAAGGCGTGGCAGCATCAGCAGTTGTTACAGTGGAGCTGGGTGAGGTAGCTGATAGCGTTGAGGTTTCGGCTATTGAGGCGCTTTACCAGATGGCGTTTGACCGCGAGGCGGATGCCGAGGGGTTGGAGTATTGGTCCGGTATTCGTAACGAAGGTAGCAGTCTGTTTGAGGTGGCTGACTACTTCTTAGCATCGGAAGAGTTTGTCAGCGCGCATGGTGATAACCTAGGCGATGATGACTTCCTAATGCTGCTTTATGACAATACCTTCGACCGTGCGCCCGATGCAGAAGGGCTTGAGTACTGGTCTGAGGTGCTGGGAGCTGAGCAGGCTGGCCAGGGCGATGTAATGGCTTACTTCGCCTCATCCGACGAAATACACAGCAAGTATCTGGCGGAAGGTTTTATCTTCGCCTGATAGCGCAATTTTGACAGTAACCTAAGCGGCTACATCTGTAAGAGTAGTCGCTTTTTTTATCTTCAGCCCAGCAGGCGCCAGCGCTCTATTCGAATCGAGGAAGTAGAAGTGAGAATTAAAAGTCAGAGGGACAATAAGTGTAGGCGAGGGGGGGTAAGTCAATAATGTTACAGCGTTGGTGCCCAGGAGAGGACTTGAACCTCCACGTCCATACGGACACTAGCACCTGAAGCTAGCGCGTCTACCAATTCCGCCACCTGGGCATATCATATTTCGCTATTGATCTTACTGCTGTTTGTATTCGCATGGTGCCCAGGAGAGGACTTGAACCTCCACGTCCATACGGACACTAGCACCTGAAGCTAGCGCGTCTACCAATTCCGCCACCTGGGCGAATACAAACGTTTTGCTAATACTTTATCTATACTATTTCTAAAATAGTACTGCTTGCCGCTACACCATTTTACACCATGAAAAGGGGGTGACATGATATAAGATGGTGCCCAGAAGAGGACTTGAACCTCCACGTCCATACGGACACTAGCACCTGAAGCTAGCGCGTCTACCAATTCCGCCATCTGGGCAAGTGGCGCGTATGATACCGAGGCCACGCTTAAATGCAAGACCCAGTAACTGTTTTTTATCATTAAAATCGTACAATTGCCGAGCTAGGTGGTTGGGTGATTGAGCGGGCAGCGCTATAATGCAGTGATGACCAAACCAAACATGATGTTTTTCAGTCAATCATTGGCTGAATCCTCCCGCCCGCAGTGCACTGCGCCTGCGCAAACTGTCTGCCTCCCGCAAACGCAATCAAGGATGTTGATCGCATGAAGTACTGGACGTTGAGTGATGATCCGCACGCCGAGCGCGAGGCGCAAAAGTATGATAATCCTGCGCC
This sequence comes from Halomonas sp. 3D7M, assembly GCF_014897885.1. Taxonomy (NCBI): domain Bacteria; kingdom Pseudomonadati; phylum Pseudomonadota; class Gammaproteobacteria; order Oceanospirillales; family Halomonadaceae; genus Halomonas; species Halomonas sp. 3D7M. The sequence goes on from NZ_JABUZF010000179.1 coordinate 1,577, forward strand.
CAGCCGCGAATATTTATTAGCTGCCCTGGAAACGTACGGCAAGCCAATAACCCACGAAAATATGAGCCGCATGCTCGGCATTGAAGATGAAGATCATCTTGAAGCTATTCGCCGTCGTATGGCTGCCATGGAGCGTGATGGTCAGGTGCTGCGCGATCGCCGCGGCGCTTATGCACTAATTGATAAACTTGACCTTATTAAAGGGAAGGTGCTGGGCCACCGAGATGGCTTTGGCTTCCTGCTGCGTGATGATGGTAAAAAGCCAGACTTAGTATTGCCTCCACGTCAGATGCGCCGTGTTTTCCATGGCGATTACGTGCTGGCGCGTGTTAGTGGCCGTGACCGCCGTGGCCGTGATGAGGCGACTATTGCCGATGTGATTGCGCGAAACACCCAAACGATTGTGGGTGTATACCGTAGTAACTCGCCTGAGTTTGGTGTGCTGATTCCTGAAAATCCACGTATTACCCAGGAAGTTATCATTCCTCATACGGCAAGCGCTGGCGCGAAAGACGGGCAGGTAATATCTGCAAAAATCGTTCAGCAGCCGGCCACGCGTGTTCAGCCGGTCGGCGAGGTTATCGAAGTGCTGGGCGAGCGGATGGATCCTGGCATGGAAATAGATATCGCGATTCGTAGCTACGATATTCCCGCTGAGTTTCCGCCAGAAGTGCTTGATCAAACCAGCGGTATTTCAGCAGAAGTATTAGAGGAAGATAAGCAACACCGCGTCGATCTGCGTGAGATTCCGTTGGTCACTATCGACGATGAGTCCGCCAAAGACTTTGATGATGCGGTGTGCGCCTGGAAAACCAAGTCGGGCAGTTGGAAGCTGTTGGTCGCTATTGCCGATGTGTCGCACTACGTGCGCCCGGGGACCGCGCTTGATGATGAAGCGCGCACGCGGGGTAACTCGGTGTACTTCCCAGGCCAGGTTGTGCCGATGCTGCCTGAGCTGCTCTCAAATGGCTTGTGTTCGTTAAATCCCCATGTTGATCGTCTTGTGATGGTCTGTGAGATGAATATCTCCAAGACGGGGGCTATTAGCCGCTACTCGTTCTACGAAGCGGTAATGAACTCCCACGCTCGCCTGACCTACAATAAAGTGGCGGCCATCCTCGATAACGAGAGCGATGAAGGGGAAGCGCTGCGCAATGAGCACAAGGCGCTAGTGAAGCCGTTGCAAAATTTGCACGAGCTTTATGGCCTGCTGCGTAGTGCCCGGGAAGAGCGTGGTGCGATTGATTTTGATACCACTGAAACGGCGATTATCTTCAATGATGAGCGCAAGATTGAAAAAATCGTCCCGCGCACCCGCAACGATGCTCATAAGCTAATTGAGGAGTGTATGCTGGCGGCCAACGTGGCCACCGCGCGCTTCCTGGATAAGCATGACTTGCCCGCTCTTTACCGTATTCACGAGCGCCCGACACCGGAGCGCCTTGATAAGCTGCGTCTGTTCTTGAGCGAACTGGGGCTTTCCGTTGGTGGTGGCGATATGCCGACGCCTCAGGACTATCAAGCGTTACGTGAGGCGATTATTGATCGCCCAGATGCTGACATCATCCAAACTGTCATGCTGCGCTCAATGAACCAGGCGGTTTATTCGCCCCAGAATGAGGGCCATTTTGGCTTGGCTTACCAGGCCTATGCGCACTTCACCTCACCGATTCGTCGTTACCCTGATCTATTGGTGCATCGTGCCATTCGCTCGGTTATTCGTGGGCCACGACAAACCAATACGGTTGTTCGGGTAGAAGGCGCACCGGTTGATCCGCCAAGCAAGTGGTGTCCTTATACCTTCGAGCAAATGCTTGAGTTGGGTGAGCACTGCTCAATGACCGAGCGGCGGGCTGATGAAGCAACCCGTGATGTTGAAAGCTGGCTCAAGTGTGAGTTTATGTCCGACAAGCTGGGCGAAACGTTTGAAGGTACTATCGCCTCAGTGACTCAGTTTGGCTTGTTTGTGCGACTGGATGACTTCTATGTCGAAGGGTTGGTGCATGTCACCTCGCTGCCCTCTGACTACTACCACTATGAGGCAGAGAAGCATCGCCTCAAAGGTGAGCGCACAGGCACGACCTACCGCTTGGGTGACGGGCTTACGGTTCAGGTTGCGCGGGTAGATATGGATGATCGTAAGATCGACTTTGGTTTAGCTGACGAGAAACCCCGGCCACGCCGCCAGCCGCGCAAGCGCCGCGGTGGAGAAGGTGGTGCTGGAGTAGAAGGGGGAGCTAGCAAAGCGGCATCGGCTGATAAGCAGCCGACGCGCCGTGGGCCAAGACGCACGCGTAATGGCCCGCGTAAACCATCACCGAATAAGGGTTGAGCATGAAATCGTCGTCTCGACGTAGCTCGCGTCCGGCTGTTCGAACTCCGGATGGGCTAGACCAAGTGTATGGCGTTCACGCCCTGGAAAGTCTGCTGGAACGGGGCGAAACGCCCCTTGAGTTGTGGGTGCAGCAAGGCGCGGGTAACCGCTTGAAGGAAGTGGTTGCGAGCGCTCAGGCTCGTGGTGCGCGGATTAAAGAGCAGTCTCGAGACTTGCTGGATCAGCTTACTCAGGGTGCAGCCCACCAAGGGGTTGTGGCATTTTGCCCGCCGCTGGTTCCCGAAGGGGAAGAGTCGTTGTGGTTGAAGCTACGCGCATGGCAAGCGTCTGCACCGCCGCTATTGTTAGTGCTGGATGGTGTTACCGATGTTCATAACTTTGGTGCGTGCCTGCGCAGCGCGGATGCTGCTGGTGCCCACGGTGTGATTGTGGCTAAGGATAAAGCCGCGCCGTTGAACGCGACGGTGCGGAAAGTAGCTTGCGGCGCAGCCGAGGTGGTGCCTGTTTATCAGGTTACTAACCTATCGCGTACATTGGCTAAGCTAAAAGATGCTGGTGTATGGATTACCGGTACTGCTGGTGAAGCTGAGGCTAGCCTGTTTGAGATTGATATGACTGGCCCGACTGCATTAGTGATGGGCGCTGAAGGGAAGGGCATGCGCCGGTTAACCAGGGAAGCCTGCGATAATCTGGCAAAGCTGCCTATGGCCGGACAGGTGTCCAGCCTGAACGTATCGGTCGCGACAGGCATTTGTTTGTTTGAAGCTGTTCGGCAGAGGCAGCTTGCAAGTTAAGCACTAGCCCACTAGAATGCTTGCGCCCGTTTAACTTTAAGCGGGCGCTCGTATTGGCTAACAGTTAATACGAAAAACAGTTCTGCTTGATGCCCCAAATGACATCGTTCGCGGTGAACAATGGGCATTTCAGTTAACTCCTTGCTTCCCTGTCGTCATTGATACAGCTGTGTCAATACACACCGGAAGCTGTCAAACCGCAAGGAGATTCCATGCGTCATTATGAAATCGTGTTTATGGTCCACCCGGATCAGAGCGAGCAAGTGCCGGCTATGGTCGAGCGCTACACCAGCATTGTTACCGAAAACGGTGGCACTGTGCATCGCTTGGAAGATTGGGGCCGTCGTCACCTGGCTTACCCGATCAACAAGATCCACAAAGCCCACTACGTGCTGATGAACGTTGAGTGCACCGGCGAGACTCTCGAAGAAATCGAGAACATCTTCCGTTTCAACGACGCCATCATCCGCAGCTTGGTTGTTCGCTGTAAAGAAGCGATCACCGAAGCTTCTCCGATGATGAAGCCGGCAGAAGAAAAGCGTCCGCGTCGCGAAGATAAACCGCGCGCTGAAGAAGCTGAAGAAGAAACTGCCTAATTTCATCCACCGCACGTTTTAAGGAGCTAGTCCATGGCACGTTTTTTCCGTCGCCGTAAGTTTTGCCGCTTCACTGCTGAAGGCGTCAAGCAGATCGACTACAAAGATCTCGATACGCTGAAGGCTTACATCACCGAAACCGGCAAGATCGTTCCGAGCCGTATTACCGGCACCAAAGCACGCTATCAGCGTCAGTTGGCGACTGCTATCAAGCGTTCGCGTTACTTGGCACTGCTGCCCTACTCCGATAGCCATCAGTAAGCGTTTAACGTGATGCTGGCACTGGCGAGATGGCTCATGCGGAGCACGCCCTATGCCATTGGCGGGGCGGCGTTAGCGACGCTAGTGCCTTGGCTGTTCTGGTTAGGGGCAGCCATCGCCGCGCTAGTTACCTTACGCAAAGGTTTTGCACCTGCGCTTCCGGTAATTATCGCTGCTGCACTACCTGCGGGGTTCTGGTGGTCTCAAGGTGACGTCATTCCACTTGCTAGCGTACTGCTAGTAACGCTAATGGCAGTCATCCTGCGTGAGAGGATGCGTTGGAGTGAAGCGTTAATCGTTGGCACATTGGCGGCAGCGGTTATGGTTCAACTCGGCATCTTTATACCGCCAGGTGGAACAGAGTTAATGCTGGAGCAACTGCGAGCAAGCTCTACTGAGATTGATCGCATGCTGACAGAGTTTGCTAACCAAGGTATTGATGCACCGACGCTCGCCGCTATGGTGATCGGTGGTGTAACAGGCTTGGTGGTATTGTTGGCCGCTATTGCGTGTTTGGCTTTGGCGCGAAGCTGGCAAGCTGGGCTTTATAACCCAGGCGGCTTCCGCGAAGAGTTTCACGCACTGCGCCTATCGCCCAAAGAGCTGGCTGTTTTAGTCGTGCTTGGTGTGGGGGGTATGGTGTTGGGAGCGCACGCTCTGGCAATGCTTGGTTGGATTCCACTGCTGGTAGCTGGCATTGCGCTAGTGCATGGGTTTATTGGAATAAAGGGGATGAACGGGCTGTGGCTGGTGGCATTTTATGTGCTGCTGATCACGACCTGGCCCACGATTCTCATTGTGCTGCTGTTGGGGCTGATTGATACATTCGCGAACGTTCGCGCACGCCTTGCCCGCAGCAACTGACAAGAGGTTTACGAGATGGAAGTCATTCTGTTCGACAACATTGGTAAGCTGGGCGGCCTGGGTGACAAAGTCACTGTAAAGCCCGGTTATGGTCGTAACTATTTGGTTCCTTACGGCCTAGCCGTGCCGGCAACCAAAGATAACGTTGAAGCATTCAAAGCCCAGCGTGCTGAGCTTGAAGCCCAAGCCGCTGAGCGTAAAGCAGAAGCTGAAGCGCGTGCTGAGCAGCTTAACGACATCGAATTGTCGTTGGTTTCTAAAGCAGGCGATGAAGGCAAGCTGTTCGGTTCTATCGGTCCTCGTGACTTGGCCGACGCTATTTCCTCTGCTGGCATCGAAGTTGCCAAGAGCGAAGTACGTATGCCGCAAGGTCCGATTCGCCAAACTGGCGAATACGACATCGCTCTACACCTGCATGCAGAAGTAGATGCTGTTGTTCGCGTGGTTGTTGTCGCAGAGTAAACGCTCTCGCCAACGCTGACGCCTCAAAGGGCGCGGGTCTTCCCGCGCCCTTTGTCTTTTTAATCTATGTCGTTCTAAGCGCGGTCAAAAACGTTTGAGGTGTGGGTCGAATTTTTTTGAACGTCGCTTGGCGTAGATAGGTCGCTTATGGTGAGTTTGAGATTGTCCCGCTAAGATAGTCATCGTTATTGGCTACGCTTTATGATTAAGGAGCTCACTATGCAGGACCAGCCTTCTGCTGATCAGGAAACGGCAGCGATAAAGCTGCCGCCGCACTCTCTTGAGGCGGAGCAGTCGGTGCTAGGTGGGCTAATGTTGGATAATCAGGCCTGGGACAATGTCTCGGAACGGTTGGTGGCGGATGATTTTTACCGCTATGAGCATCGCTTGGTATTCAATGTGATGATTCATTTGGCCGAATCCGGGCAGCCGCTGGACGTTATAACGCTGTCAGAGGCGTTAGAAGCGCGTGATCAGTTGGATACGGTAGGCGGCTTGGCATTCTTAGCTGAGCTGGCTCGCAATACGCCTTCTGCCAGTAATATTCGTGCTTATGCGGATATCGTTCGCGAGCGGGCAACACTGCGTAAATTAATCCGTGCGGCCAATCAAATTGCTGACGGGGCGTTTTCGCCCCAGGGGCGGCCTGCTGATGAGCTGCTGAATGAAGCTGAGCGATTAGTCTTTCAGATTGCCGAAGAGCGGCCGAAAACGGGCGGTCCTATCGGCATGAGTGAACTGCTAACCAAAGCCGTTGATCGTATTGATGAGCTGTTCAATCTAAAGGGTGAAATGACAGGGCTCTCCTCGGGGTTTCGTGACCTCGATGAAATGACCTCAGGCTTACAGCCCTCAGATTTGGTAATTATCGCGGGCCGCCCGTCAATGGGTAAAACCACTTTTGCCATGAATCTGGTGGAGCACGCGGTTATTGCTAGCGATAAGCCGGTGATGGTGTTCTCCATGGAGATGCCAGCAGAATCTCTGATGCTGCGTATGCTCTCTTCGTTGGGTCGGATTGATCAAACCCGTGTGCGCTCGGGGCAGTTGGAAGATGAAGATTGGCCGCGATTAACATCGGCGGTCAACCTGCTCAAAGACAAGCAGCTATTTATTGATGATACTGCGGCGCTTTCGCCTAATGAAATGCGCTCACGCCTACGTAGAGTGGTGCGGGAGCACGGCAATATGGCGCTGATCATGATTGACTATCTGCAGTTAATGCAGATTCCTGGGTTTTCTGAAAACCGTACCGGTGAGATATCGGAGATATCCCGCTCGCTGAAAGGGCTAGCAAAAGAGTTTCAATGCCCTGTTGTAGCACTTTCACAGCTTAACCGTTCGTTGGAGCAGCGCCCCAATAAGCGTCCTGTCATGTCGGATCTGCGGGAATCCGGCGCGATTGAGCAGGATGCCGACGTCATTGCGTTTGTTTACCGAGATGAGGTGTATAACCCTGACAATCCTGACAACCAAGGGATTGCCGAGCTGATTATTGGTAAACAGCGTAACGGGCCTATCGGTACGGTACATATGGCCTTTATTGGTAAATACACACGCTTCGAAGACCTTGCGCCCGATAGCTATGGCGAAGCGTTCGGCGATTAACTTGAGCGTTAGGGGGGAGAACGTATAATGCTCCTCCCCGACCAAGCAGATAGACAGGAGTAGCAAATGGCAGGTGGTTTTAGACGTGGTAACCGTAAGCGTCTTCCTAAGCTGGAAGGCCGTGGGGAACTGCAGTCACTAGAGCGAGAAGGGCCATTTAAAGAGTGGTTGGGAATGCCTGACCTCTACCGTTACTTCCTGGTAGTTGAAGGAGAAAAATATAGCTACCAAACTGAAGATTCAGAACTGCCGGTAACGGTGGGCGATAAAGTAGTTTTCCGTTACAAGGAAACTAAAGGCGGTAACTGGATAGATCGCAACTCGTTAGGTAAAGCAATCGACCCCTCTGAGTATCAATAATTCGACGAATAAGTTGACGTTTTGGTCAGGAACTCTTTTGTGATGTTGCCGTCATAGGCAGTTAGTGCCAAGGTAATAAAATTGTCATGGGGTATCGTCATGCTGTGCCCCATGATGATGAACAATCACAGGAGGGAACCATGGAACTTAAAGAACTGAAGCAATTTGTTGCGGGTCACGATAACTTTGAAATACGCGTTATCACGCATTCGGGCAGCCGCTTTTATCAACTAGAGCTTGAAGATGTAGAGGGCGAGCGGCATATGTTGACCCAGCGCGGTAAGCCAATGCTGTTTCGCTCGCTAGATGATGTTTATCTTGAGCTAAAGCGTGCTGGGATTCACCGTGCTTACTTAGTGCAGCATGTACCCCAGGATGAAGTGATTGGACGCGATGCTCATTACAGTTCGCCGTTAACATCACGTATGCCGCTAGTGTTTTAACACTACAAACATTGCAACATCCTATGGCGTCCTCACTTGTTTGCGTGACGCTTCTTCCATCATCGCCCTAGCCGCACACGGCGACGGGCAAAAAAACGATAGCCTGCATCCATTACTCCTCGCAGGCTTGGTAAGCAAGAAAGCCATACTAGCCACCGGTAGCCCAGTACCGCATAGAGGGCCCGGCTGGCATCCATCCCGATATACCATTTCCTTGGCTGTCTTTGACATGCAGTAGCCCCATCATATCGTCAAACTTGTGCCCTATATCGGCTGCATTGAAATCACTACTCTGAATGTCCACGAGTGCGACACGTTCTTGATGGCGATGCTTTGCAAACCACGTGACTTCCACGCGGCAAAAAAGGGCAGTGGCCATTGTGATATAGCGTGACAGGTGACGTTGCGTGAAGCGTAGAAAAACGGCTCATTGAGCACTCTTTGATAATGAAAGCGAAGGCTGGTGGTCACCAAGGATAAAGGCTTCGACATGAGTTGGTCTACAGTTATACAAATAATGTTGATAGTATAACTTTATGCCGCAGCTTTGCCGAAAAGTGTTAAGATTTTGCCAACTGTTTAAAGCATCTGAGGAGTTAGCGACATGGTCGATAGCGTTGTAAAAGATCAGCTGGGCGAAGGGCGCTTGGTCCATGCGCCAAGTGATCATCCTGCCGTTCCCCCTGCAAAAGTCGGCGTGGTGTTGGCTAACTTGGGCACCCCGGACGCAACCGACTATTGGTCTATGCGGCGCTACCTTAGCGAGTTCTTGTCCGATAAGCGTGTTGTTGATTACGCTAATTGGAAGTGGCAGCCGCTTTTACAACTGATTATTTTGACCAAACGTCCATTTTCTTCTGGTAACGCCTATAAAAGTATTTGGAACAACGAGAAGAACGAGAGCCCGTTGTTAACGACGACGCGTGCCCAAACTGAAAAAATAGCTGCACGTTTGAAAGCGCTCTACGGCGATAGCATCGAAGTTGATTTCTGTATGCGCTACGGCAACCCGTCAACGGAAAGTGTCCTTAAGCGCATGAAAGAGAAGGGCTGTGAGCGGATCGTTTTCTTCCCGCTTTACCCTCAGTACGGCTCGCCTACGACTGCGACGGCAAATGATCAGGCATTCCGTACGCTGATGAAAATGAAGTGGCAGCCCTATATTCGTACGGTGCCCGCTTATTTTGAGCATCCTGCCTATATTCAGGCGCTGGCGAATTCGGTTCAGGAAGCTTACGACGGCTTTGAAACGCGTCCGACGAAACTGGTAGCAAGCTACCACGGTGTCCCCGAACGTTATCTATTAGAAGGTGACCCTTACCATTGTCAGTGTCAGAAAACGACGCGTTTGATGCGTGAAAAACTAGGGCTGAGTAAAGAGGAAGTAGACACCGCCTTTCAGTCTCAGTTTGGCCCAGAAAAGTGGGTTGGCCCGCAAACCGTTGATCATGTGGCTGAACTTGCCAAGCAAGGGCATAAGCATATTGCGATTATGTCACCTGCCTTCTCTTCTGATTGTGTTGAAACGCTGGAGGAGATTAAAGAAGAGATTCACGATAGCTTTATGGGCGCAGGAGGGGAGACGTTTAGTTATATTCCCTGCTTGAATGATCGAGACGATCACATTGATGCCCTGTTAGCGGTTGTTAACAACGAGTTGGCGGGGTGGCTGTCCGCTTCTTAATAGTGCGTTTTGTCAAAAGCCGCCAAAGTGAACTGCACCCCAAAAGTGCTCAACTAGGACGGCTTTTTTTATGGGTGACTAGTTTTATAGAAACGTAATCAACCTTGGTATAAGGTTTGTGCATTAATAATCACATTTAGCCAACGCTTAGAGCCGTTTGGTCTTGCTACTGCCTTGGGGTTAACTGACACGTTCTTATAGGGAGAAACCACCGGATGCAATTCGCTGTATTAATGGGCTTTGTGCTGGCAGCGTCGTCGCCTTTGCTCAACCGCTGGTTTGGAGAACGGACGAGCCTCGTACTGGCGCTGTTTCCTGCCTTGATGTCTGCCTGGCTGTTCAGTCAGGCACCCGCTGTAATGAGTGAAGGGCCATTACTGTTGGAGTGGTCTTGGGTGCCATCATTAGGCATCAGCTTGAGTTTTCTGCTTGATGGACTGTCACTTTTATTCGGGCTGCTGATTACCGTTATCGGTACTTTCGTATTGATCTATGCCGGTGGTTATCTCAAAGGCCATACGGATATTGCACGCTTTCATTTAGCACTTGTTGCGTTTATGGCCTCTATGTTGGGGCTGGTGCTTGCCGATGGATTGCTTACGCTTTTCGTATTCTGGGAACTAACCAGCATCACCTCTTATTTGCTGATTGGCTTTAACCATACCGATATGGAGGCAAGAAAATCCGCACGTCAGGGGCTGTTTGTAACGGTTGCTGGTGGTTTGGCGCTGATGGCAGGTCTGGTGCTGTTAGGGGGGGCAAGCGGAAGCTGGTCGTTTTATGAGATTGGCCAAATGGAAAGCGATCTGCGTGAACATTCGCTTTATACCCCGATGCTCATTTGCTTGCTGCTGGGGGCATTCACAAAATCAGCCCAGTTTCCTTTTCATTTTTGGTTACCCAGCGCCATGGCTGCGCCAACGCCGGTGTCGGCATACCTCCACTCGGCCACCATGGTGAAAGCGGGTATTTACTTACTGGCGCGCTTACACCCTGAATTGGGTGGCACAGCGCTATGGATCGGAATACTGTCGGTCGTCGGTGCTATTACCATGCTGACAGGTGCCTTTTTAGCAATCCATCACACCAATATTAAAAAGCTACTGGCTTATTCCACCATTATGGCACTTGGCACGCTAACCATGTTGCTGGGCATTGGTTCTGAGTACGCCATGACGGCATTTGTAACGTTCTTGCTTGCCCACTCAATGTACAAAGGGGCACTGTTTATGGTCGCCGGTATTCTGGACCATGAGACAGGCACCAAAGATGTCACCGCAATGGGCGGCTTGAGGTCTGCCATGCCAATCACTGCGGTGATTGCTTTTGTCGTGGCACTGTCGTTGGCAGGCGTGCCACCGCTATTTGGCTTCATTGGTAAAGAGCTAATGCTAGAGGCAGCGCTGGGGGCGGAGCGCTTCAATGTGTTGCTAGTCCTGTTTGCTTTCCTGGCGGCTATTTTGACGATTGCAGTGGCTGCTATTATCGCCTTCCGCCCCTTCTATGGTCGGCAAATTGAAACACCCAAAACACCCCATGAAGCGCCTTTTAGTATGTTAGTTGGGCCCGCTGTATTGGCGCTTGGTTCACTTGTGTTAGGGCTGGCACCAGCCATGCTTGGTACCGATGCGCTGCTTACGTCAGCGGCGACAGCGGTGGTAGGTGAGCCGCTGCAAGTGTCATTATCGCTTTGGTATGGCATCAATATGGCGCTGATTATGTCGATCGTCAGCCTTGGACTAGGCTTTTTACTGTTTAAACGCTGGGATAGTGTGCGTTGTAAACTAGCGATGTTGGCGCCACTAATGCGACATGGCCCAGAAGCAGGCTATGAAGGCTTCATGAATAGCATTGTGCGTTTTTCTGAATGGCAAACACGCCTGCTGCAAAACGGTTATATGCGTAACTATATTCTCGTTATGCTGGTGGTGCTGATCGTTTTGATTGGTAACTCAATACTTGTGCGCCATGCACCTCAGTTGGCACTAACGCTGGACGTGCGCTTCCACGAGGTAATTGTTGTTGGCACTATGGTGATGGGGGCTCTGTTTGCCACCATTTCTCGCTCACGACTTGGAGCCGTCGTGTCGGTCGGCATTATGGGATTCTCTATTGCGCTTATTTTTATTCTTTTCAGTGCTCCCGACCTAGGCATTACCCAACTACTGGTTGAGACGCTCACCGTTATCTTGTTGGTTTTGGTGCTCTTTCGTTTGCCGCGTTTTTCAAACCTTTCCACAAATTTGGAACGTATTCGAGATGGTGCTGTGGCGGCAACAATGGGAATTCTGATTTTCCTACTGATTATGACCGCTTGGAGTATCGATCAGTTTGAGCCGATTTCAGCTTATATGATCGAAAATAGCGCTCCTCTTGCCTATGGTCGCAACATCGTGAATGTCATTTTGGTGGACTATCGTGCCCTCGACACGCTAGGTGAAATGTTTGTTCTTGCGCTCGCTGCTATTGGGGTTATCGCCATGCTTAAACTGCGCCACGGCGACAATGAAAGCAAATCAGCAGAAGGCGAAAACGGCGAAAACGCCAGTGTTAAGGAGCCCTACGATGGTTAAATCCGGCACTATTATTCTCAACACTGCGGCGCGGTTTTTGATGCCGCTACAGCTGATGTTTTCAGTTTTTCTATTGCTGCGTGGACATGATGAGCCAGGAGGTGGATTTATTGCTGGGCTAGTAGCAGCAGGGGCCTTCACGCTTTACCTGTTTGCCTTTGGGGTCAGCGCCACCAAAGAGGTGCTGCGTATGGTCGATCCACGCGACTTGATTGGTGTTGGGCTGCTGCTAGGGATGATTTCGGTGGTGCCAGCATGGTTTATGGATCAACCGTTTTTAACTGCTCAGTGGTGGACTATCCCCGTGATCGATTTTAAAGCGTCTACACCGCTTATTTTCGATGTAGGAGTGTACTTTGCCGTTCTTGGTTCGGTGATGGGCATGGTGATGGCGCTGATGGAGGTGGATAAGGATGAACCTTAGTGACTTAGGAGGTCCCGTATGGAACCGCTAATGGCACTAGCGATAGGGCTACTCTACGCCGCCGCTATTTTTATGATGTTACGTCGCTCTATTGTGAAGTTGGTGATTGGTCTACTGCTGCTGTCGAACGCTGCTAATTTGCTGATCTTCACTACTGCAGGCATGACGCGCGGCGCCCCACCATTAATACCGGAAGGCATGTTACAGCCGTTAGCCGAAGTAGCCGACCCGCTGCCTCAAGCTGTTGTATTGACGGCGATTGTCATTGCATTTGGGGTGCTGGCATTTGCTGTTGTGTTAATTCGCCGTGCCTACGAAATTGTTAAGGCAGATGATTTGGACAAAATGAAGGATACCGACACGTGAGGCCTGAAGTCGCACTGCCCGTCCTGTTGCCACTGCTTTCTGGCGCTCTTTCATTACTTTTTTGGCGCTCTCGCCCCGTCCAGCGTTTTATTGCGGTGGCGGGTAATGTTGCGCTGTTGCTAGTTAGTATATGGCTGTTTGTTGCTGTGTTAGCTGATGGTTACATCACCATGCAAATGGGCAGCTGGCCAGCGCCGTTTGGTATTACGCTAATTGCCGATATGTTAAGTGCTGTCATGATTTTAATGACAGGCATCATTGGTTTGGCTATGGGGGTTTATTCGCTAGCCACCACAGGGCGGGGGCATGAAAAGTTTGGTTATTACCCGCTGATGCATTTGCTGTTAGCAGGGGTGGCAGGGGCCTTTTTAACCGGCGATATCTTCAATCTATATGTTTGGTTTGAGGTTATGCTGGTGGCGTCGTTTGCGCTGTTGATTCTGGGCGGTGAACGGGCGCAGATGGAAGGCGCAATTAAATACGTCACGTTGAACCTGCTGGCTTCGGTGATTTTTTTAACGGCT
>NZ_JABUZF010000179.1:14914-24617 GCF_014897885.1 Halomonas sp. 3D7M
GGTAGGCACCCTAAACATGGCTGACATTGCGCTGCGTATGGATGAGGCAGAGCATAGCGGGATGGTCGAAGTGCTTGCCGTTATGTTTATGGTGGCATTTGGTATTAAAGCCGCCGCCTTCCCGCTCTTTTTCTGGCTGCCGGCTTCTTATCACACGCCGCCAGTAGCGGTGTCGGCGCTGTTTGCTGGTTTGCTGACAAAGGTCGGGGTGTATTCATTATTTCGCGTGTTCACGCTTATTTTTGATCAAACGATGGGGTATCTGCAGGATATAATGCTTTGGGGCGCTGTGCTGACAATGGTCACTGGCGTGCTTGGTGCCGCCGCTCAGTATGAGTTCCGCCGCATTCTCTCATTCCATATCGTCAGCCAGATTGGTTACATGATTCTGGGCTTGGCGCTGTATACACCGCTGGCGATTGCGGGTGGTGTATTCGCCATCGTGCATAACATTGTTGTTAAAACGAACCTGTTCCTGATCAGTGGCATTACCCACCGTCTGCAAGGTACTTATCAGCTTAAAAAAATGGGTGGCCTTTATCGAGAGCGTCCTTGGTTAGCCGTGGCATTCTTTATCTCAGCGTTTTCGCTGGCGGGCATTCCTCCACTATCGGGTTTCTTTGCCAAGTTTGTGCTGGTTCGCGCTGGCCTGGAGGCGGAGGCGTATGTAGCAACAGGTTTTGCGTTGGCAGTAGGGCTTATGACACTTTATTCCATGGTGAAAATTTGGAATGACGTGTTTTGGAAAGCGTTGCCAGAAGAAAATAAAGTGCCCGCCTCACAAACCTCCGTCGGTGATGATGGTCGATTACTAAAACCAAGCCTGTGGATGATGTACACCCCAGTTGCTGTGTTGGCCATGATGTCGTTATTAATCGGTGTTTTCGCAGAAGCCATTATGCAGGTGATGATGCTTATCGGTGATCAGCTAATGTCCCCATCAGGTTATATTGAAGCTGTGCTGGGCGTCTCTGCTAGTGCTGAAGATGCGCTGCTTGACCGGGGTGAGTTGCAGGCGGAGCAAATAGGTGACCGTGCGGAGGACGCCCCATGACTGGTGCGATTTGGAACCTTCTGCTCGGGTTGGCTTGGGTACTACTAAGTGGCGATTTTTCCGGGCTTAATCTGCTGGTCGGAATGATTTTTGGCTATATTGCGTTGCTGTTAATTGAGCCTCAAGTCGACGCGTTAAAAGGCTACCCCGCTCGTGTGCCGCGAATTATTGGTTTTATTGGTTTTTTTATTAAGGAGTTGGTGCGGGCAAACCTGCGCGTCGCCTTCGATATAGTGACCCCTCCCTGGCACATGAAGCCCGGCGTTATTGCGCTACCTCTTTCTGCACGCACGGAAATGGAAATTACGATCGTCGCTAACCTGATTTCGCTGACGCCTGGTACGTTGAGCCTTGATGTCTCTGACGATCGAAAGGTGCTCTATATTCACGCGATGTTTTTGGATAATGAAGAAGAGCTTCGAAATAACTTAAAAGAGATGGAGCACCGTGCATTGGAGCTATTTCGTTAATGGATACCGTTATTCTGATAAGCCAGATAATTATGGGGCTGGCGCTTGTACTGACCTTCGTACGTGTCGTTCGTGGCCCTAGCTTACCTGATCGTGTTGTTGCGCTTGAATTGTTTTCCACTACCGTGGTGGGGCTGGTGGGTGTTTATGCTATTCAGTCGGGGGTAGCGAGTTTTCTAGATGCGGCAATCGTGATCGCTCTGATGGGCTTTTTAGCCGCGATTGGGTTTGCGCGCTATCTGGAACGAGGGGGGCCGCGAGATGATTGAATTTATCAAAGGCGCGCTGTTGATAACGGGGTCAAGCTTTATGTTGCTGGCGGCCATCGGTTTGTTGCGGTTACCGGATCTGCTGACCCGCATGCACGCAACCACTAAGGCTGCAGCGCTTGGGGTTATTTTAATCATGCTTGCCTCGGCCATGCACTTTGCTGAAGTTGGGGTGGTTGCGCGCTCGTTCGCGATTATTGTGTTTATTTTAATAACGGCACCGATTGCTGCCCATGTGATTGGTAGGGCGGGTTACTTTGTTGGCTCGCGCCTCTGGAGCGGCACCGTTAAGGATGAACTGAGACCCAATTATGACCCGCTTACTCATGAGCTTAAAAGTGGCCTAGAAACCCATGAAAATGCCAAACGGCATCCCCGCGCCACAGACCCGGACTGACGGCAATTTGCTAACTTTCCCCATGCTGACACGTCTGCTCGAAAAGCCATCCACACGGATGGCTTTTTTATTTGCAGTGCTTTGGGGAAAAGCTATCGAGATAAGCGTGAAAAAAATCGGCTAAACAGTAGGGAAGGAGGCTCAGGGGAAAGAAAACACGCGTGCCTATTTGTGTACAATAGTTATACTGTGAAGGATTGTATGTCTATGTTTTTGACGCGTGGCGTGTAAATGTTAGCTAGCGAGATGGGGCCTATGCAACGTAAGCAGGATTTACCGCAAAAAGACTGTGTTCAATGCCAGCGTCCTTTTACTTGGCGGAAAAAGTGGGCGCGCTGCTGGGATGAAGTGCGCCATTGCAGTGAACGCTGCCGTCGCGAAGCCAAGCAGTCCAACGCACCAAGGAGGCAAATGCATGAGCAGCACGACTGATATTGTATGGCTTCAGGATAATTTGCGGATAGCTGATAATCCCTTGTTGCATTTTGATTCCCCTCCTGACCAGTTGCTTTGTCTCTATGTGCTAGACCAGCGATGGTTTGAACGTTCGATTACGGGTGATGCTTCTCCCAGGCTGGGGCCCGCTCGGCTACGCTTTTTATGGCAAAGTTTGATGGAGCTACGAGGCGAGCTGCTGCAGCGTGGCAGTGATTTGCTAGTCCGCATCGGTGATCCTGCCAGCATCGTGCTAGATACTGCTGCCATGCTTGGTGCAAGAGAAATACGTGTGGCAGCGCATTCTGGGTATGAAGAGTCACAGTATATTGCGCGGGTCGCTGACCAGCTCCCATCGGCCTGTCAGTTATGTTGTGCTGATAGCGGTTATTTAATTGCCGAAGACGAGCTTCCCTTTGCATTGAATGAGTTGCCGCCCAGCTTTTCGGCATTTCGGCGACGTGTTGAAAAGCATTGTACGTTTTTAGCGCCCCTGCCAGCGCCAGTGACACTGCCACCCTGGCCAGAATCTGCTCCCCGAGGATTTCCTCCCCTTAAAGTAGTGTGTAAAGAGAGTGCTGGCTGGCAGCCTGATAAGCGACAGGGCTTTGTGTTTGTTGGCGGGGAGGCGGCGGCAAGCGATCGTTTTCAGCAGTATCTCTGGCGGCAAAACGGCGCGGAATCTTATAAGACAACCCGTAATGGTTTGCTGGGCGCCAATTTTTCCACACGTTTTTCTCCTTGGCTGGCGCGTGGCTGCTTATCTGCGCGCCAAGTGTGTCAAGAAGTAAAAAACTGGGAGGCCATTCATGGGAGCTGCGAATCAAGTTATTGGATAATTTTCGAATTAATGTGGCGAGATTACTTCCATCGAGCGGCTCAGGTGGACGGTGCGGCATTATTTGGTTATGAAGAGTTACCGCCCGCTAACAGTGCATTTGATGCGTGGCGCAACGCGACAACCGGCGTGCCGTTTATAGATGCTGTCATGCTAGAACTGAAGGTTAGCGGGTGGATATCTAACCGAGCGCGTCAAAATGTCGCCAGTTTCCTAGTGAAAGATCTCAACGTCGATTGGCGCCTTGGTGCATCGTGGTTTGAGCACTGCCTGATTGATTACGATGTGGCGAGTAACTGGGGCAACTGGCGTTATATTGCCGGTATTGGTCGTGATCCCCGTCAAGACCGTTACTTTAATGTACTGAAACAAGCAGGGCATTATGATCCAAACGGGCTTTACGTTGCCTATTGGCTGCCTGAGCTGGCGTCGCTGCCGTTAGGAATGGAGCGCCACCAACCCTGGCGGGTAGCGCCTGCTAAGTTTGATGCACCATGCGTAGAGCCAGCCGAGTGGCAGCGTTGGCTAGTGGCTACAACGGAACTTCAAGAAACGGATGAGTAATGTTCTTCCTGGAAATAGACGATGGTGCCCGAAAGATAGGTTATGCAATGTGGGTAGGGCTAGCATCTACGCTATTTCTGAGCCATTATCGGAAGCACGCCAAGGATTGCCAAGAGATTAATGCTATGTCTTTGAAAGTTAAAGCTCCACTGAGTATCCGCCCCGCCTTGTATTTATCATTTGCACTAGCAGCATGCAGTGGGGCATTAAGTACTAATGCAGTCGCTAATCAGCAATTGATGAGCGAAGTGGATGCACAAGCGGCAGAACAAGTTAGCTATGCCAACTTTAACCAGTGGTTGGCTGATTTTCGCCGCTATGCTGCTCAGCAGGGCGTCAGTGAGTCTACTCTTGCCTCCGCTTTTGATGGGCTCCGCTATCGTGAACGAGTCATTGAGCTCGATCAGTATCAGCCAGAGTTTGTTCGTCCCATTTGGCAATACCTAGATACAGCGGTTTCCAGCACACGGATTAATAACGGCGTAGAGAAGCTTGCGGCTCACCGCGATACCGCGCAACAAATGCAGCAACGTTACGGGGTTCCTGCAGAAATCATCGTGGCTATTTGGGGTATAGAAAGTAACTACGGCAGCAATTTTGGTGATTTCTCGACACTTGAGTCACTGGCAACACTTGCTTACGACGGCCGTCGGCGTGATTTTGCACGCAGCGAACTGTTAGCCGCGTTACGTATTATCGACCAAGGCGATATTGCCGCCGAGCAAATGAAAGGCTCCTGGGCGGGTGCCATGGGACATACGCAGTTTATACCCAGCAGTTTTGAGGCATACGCAGTGGATGGCGACAATGATGGCCGTCGAGACATATGGGGCAGTATTCCTGATGTCATGGCTTCTACCGCTAACTATCTTGCCAGGGCAGGTTGGCAGGCCGGCCAATCTTGGGGCGTTGAAGTAAGTTTGCCTGACTCCTTCGATTATTCACAAACGCAACGTCGTAGCAGTGCTGAATGGGCGGCACAAGGCGTTCGCTCATTGAGTGGTGAGCTGCCCTCGTTCGATAGCGCTGCGGTTATTGTGCCAGCAGGAGCAAACGGCCCTGCCTTTTTGGTAGGGCCTAATTTTCGGGCAATTTTGCGCTATAACAACGCAACTAGTTATGCGCTAGCCGTGTCTACCTTGGCGGATGCTATTGCTGGGCGTGACGGCATTGCCCAGTCCTGGCCCAGAGATCAGGCGCCGTTGACACGTGATGATGTGCGTACTCTACAGCAACGCCTAAATAGTGCTGGATATTCAGTGGGTACTGCGGACGGCATCATGGGGCCTAATACGCGCGAGGGCCTACGTGCTTTTCAGCGTGACCAAGGGCTCACGCCCGATGGCTTTGCCACCCAGGCGCTGTTAGAACGGCTGCGTTAATGTTGCGTTTCGATGAGTCTCTTTAGCGAGTCAAATGTCTCATGCTAGGTAAACTTCTCACTAAGGACGAAAGGTAATGAGGAAAACTTTTGTAGGTGTGCTGGCTACCGGTGTAATGGTCAGTGCGTTGTCAGTGAGCACAGCTATCCAGGCAGATGATAAGGTATTTGGTTGGGTTGAAAATGCATCCATTGAACCGTGGGGTATCGCTGTAAAAGCGAAGCTAGATAGCGGTGCGCTGACCTCATCATTAGACGCGCGTGATATTGAGATGTTCGAGAAAGACGGCGAGGAGTGGGTTCGCTTCCGCCTGAAGCTCGAGGATCAGGCAAACGGTGAAACGTTTAGTGATCAGATTGAGCGCCCCCTCTATCGAGAGTTGGCGGTTCGTGGCGCAGGTGGTCGTGATGAACGTCCAGTGGTGCTAATGGATGTTTGCATGGGCAACACGGTGTATGAAGAGCAGTTTGGTCTGCGAGATCGTGAAGAGATGATTTACCCGCTGCTCTTGGGGCGTCGCACAATTAGCCACTTAGGACTATTAGATGTGCGCAATACCTTTCTTCAAGACCCTGAATGTGGGGAGAAGGCAGCCTATGTTCCCCACGATCCAACAGATGAACAGTCCTAATTACGCCGTTCTAAGCATAAAGCTCGTGTCACCCAGCTTACTGGCGTAATCGGTGATTAAAAAAGTCGCGATAATAGTGCGGTGACGGCAGTTTCTACCCGTAAGATGCGAGGGCCTAGGTGCATGCCCTCGCAGCCTGCCTCAAGTAGTTTTTCAACTTCCCAAGGTATAAAGCCGCCTTCCGGTCCAACGAGAAGCAGTACTTTTCCGTCAATATTCCGTGGACAGGCATTCGGCATACCAGGGTGTGCCACCAGCCCGCGTCGTTCTTTTAGCAGCTCCGGCAGTTGTTCTTCTA
Organism: Halomonas sp. 3D7M; assembly: GCF_014897885.1. NCBI lineage: Bacteria > Pseudomonadati > Pseudomonadota > Gammaproteobacteria > Oceanospirillales > Halomonadaceae > Halomonas > Halomonas sp. 3D7M. The sequence continues at coordinate 21,253 of NZ_JABUZF010000179.1, forward strand.
AAAAAGGGCGAAAGCCTTTGCACAGCGTCACATTAGGCAATTGTGTGTCTCGCGCTTGTTCCAGGCCTAGCACTAAGTGATGATGAATTTTTTCTGCACGGAGTTCTGGGGACTGCCAGTAGCTTTTTTCCACCCGCTTGGTGTGAAGCAGTGTAATATTTTTTACACCAAGAGCCGTGACATGCTCTAAGGTACGTGCCAGCATTCTGGGGCGAGGAAGCGCCAATATTAAGTGTACTGGCAAGGGCGGAGGGGGGGGCTCATTGAGATTTTCCAGTGTGAAGGTTGCCTGGGTCTCGTGTAGTTCAGTTAGCTGCGCTTTCCCCATCTTGCCGCCCTGTAGACCGACTGTGTAGTAGTCTCCTACACAAGCGCGGTGGACCTCGCGTAAATGGGTGATACGTCGTGTGTCAGTAAGGTAAGCATAAGCTCCCTTTACTTCGCTCGGATCAAGCAGAATAAGATTCATGATTGTCGTCTATTGGTCATAAGGAAGACACGCCTACCGGTACTAATCCGTTAAGCTGACTTGCATAGGCGCATGTTGCAGGCACAATAGCAGCAACGGCGACAAAGCCTCTACCGCGTTTAAGGAGATGCGCTGTGCGCGTAATTCGCAAATATGCCAACCGTAGGTTGTACGATACTCAACAAAGTCGTTACGTGACGCTTGAGGATCTGCGGCGTTTGATTATTGAAGAAGAACCCTTCCGCGTCGAGGATGCAAAAAGTGGTGAAGACCTGACGCGGACCATTTTGCTGTCGATCATTATCGAGCAAGAGCAGGCTGATAGTGAAGCCGAAGTTTTCTCAAATGACCTGCTGGCTCAGTTGATCCGTGTGTACGATATGTCATCGCCTTTACCGCTAGCACGTTATTTAGAGCAGGGCACCCAGCTCATGCTGGAACAGCAAAAGCGCATGCAAAGCCAGTGGCAACAAGCGATACGCCACTCTCCTATGGAGTTCATGCGTGAGTTGGCCGAAGAAAATATGCGTTTTTGGCAAAAAACGCTTAATCAGCCTAATCAAACAGACGATGACGATACGCCGGATAAAAGCTCCTGACGCCGCTGGTTGAGTCGTTGTGGCATAATATGCCGATTAACTTAGTTACGCTTTCAGCTAATCTCAGCTAGGCACTCCCGTTTGAGAAGGATGATGATGAACGTTTTAATGATAGGTGGCGGTGGTCGCGAGCATGCATTGGCGTGGAAACTAGCGCAGTCTAGTGACGTCGAGCAGGTGTTTGTAGCGCCAGGTAATGCAGGTACTGCCACTGAGCCTAAATTGACCAACGTAGCTATTGAAGCAACAGATTTAGACGCGTTGGTGGCGTTTGCCCAGCGCGAGCAGGTAGCGCTAACAGTGGTAGGGCCAGAAGCGCCGTTAGTTGAAGGGGTGGTTGATCGTTTTCAGGCGGCTGGCCTGACAATTTTTGGGCCTTCACAACGCGCCGCACAGTTGGAAGGCTCTAAGTCGTTTACCAAAGACTTTCTGGCACGCCACCAGATTCCTTCTGCCGCGTATCAAACCTTCACAGCGGTAGAGCCAGCCTTGGCTTACTTAGCTGAGATGGGCGCGCCTATTGTCATCAAAGCTGACGGCTTGGCGGCGGGTAAGGGTGTCATTGTAGCGATGAGTGAAGCCGAAGCTGAAGCGGCTATTCGCGATATGTTAGAGGCGAATGCATTTGGCGATGCGGGTGCGCGCGTTGTTATCGAAGAATTTCTGGAAGGCGAAGAAGCTAGCTTTATCGTCATGGTTGATGGTGAGAATGTGGTGCCGATGGCCACTAGCCAAGACCATAAGCGTGCCTATGACGGTGATACCGGCCCCAATACAGGCGGCATGGGAGCTTACTCTCCGGCGCCGGTGGTAACCCCAGAGATCGACGAGCGCATCATGGAGCAGATTATACTTCCCACCGTGCGGGGCATGGCGGAAGAAGGAAATGCATATACCGGCTTTTTATATGCAGGCCTAATGATTGATGCTGAAGGCAATCCAAAAGTAATCGAATATAACTGCCGTTTTGGTGACCCCGAAACTCAGCCAATCATGATGCGGTTAACGTCAGATTTAGCCGCGCTTTGCTTGGCTGGCGCTAAGGGCGAGCTTGCCGATAAGCAGTGTGAGTGGGACTCCCGCGCAGCCGTGGGTGTTGTGATAGCGGCAGGTGGCTATCCCGGCAGTTACCGCAAAGGCGATGTCATTCATGGCTTGGAGCAGGCAGGTCAGGCGCAGTGCAAAGTATTCCATGCAGGCACTACTCAGGCTGCTGACGGCAGTATCGTAACCGCAGGCGGGCGAGTGCTATGCGTAACCGCATTAGGCAACACAGTATCTGCTGCTCAACAGCAAGCATACCAGGGGGTTAAAGCGATTCACTGGGAGGGTGCTGAATTCCGCCGTGATATCGCATTCCGTGCTATCGCCCGAGAAAAATAGCGATCAGCGATGATCTCGCCGGAGCTAAACCACCACTGACAAGGAACTAAGCATGGAGCGTGTCACGCTAGATTTCCCCACGGCAGCGATTATTCATCGGCATCCTTTAACGGTGCGCGTAACGGATATGAATTACGGTCGCCACCTGGGGCATGACGCTTTAGTATCGCTGCTACATGAAGCTCGCGTGCATGCGTTCGCTGCGCTAGGTTTGCCTGAGTGGGATATAAAAGGCTACCCGAGCGTTGTTGCTGACCTAGCGGTTCAGTACCAGAGCGAGGCGCGCTGGCCGGATGCTTTGGTAATTGAGACCGCTGTCCCTGAACCACAAGGCAAAGCGTTGACGGTTTATCAGCGCATTTGTCATGCAGAAACCGATAAGGTGGTGGCAACTGCTCGGGTTAACCAGCTTCTTTTAGACCTTTCTTCAGGGCGGCCTGTCAAAGTGCCTGATGACGTTGCGCAGGCGATTGCTCGCGCGACTGCTCAGGAGAGAGGTACTTAATGTCGCGGGAATATCCAATCATTGCCATCACGGGCTCTTCAGGCGCGGGTACTACCACGGTGCGTCGCAGCTTTGAGCGCATGTTCCTGCGTGAAGATGTGCATGCTGCCATGGTGGACGGCGATGCCTTTCACCGCTACACCCGCGATGATCTCCAGCGGATTTTTCGTGACGAGCCCGAACGCAAAGATGAGCTTTCTCACTTTGCTGTAGAAGCTAATCTGCTTGATCGACTTGAAGGGCTTTTTGTTGAATACGGTGAGCATGGAGCGGGTACGTTCCGTCACTACATTCATGCAGAAGATAAGCAAAAAATTGAGGCAGGTTATCGAGTAGGGACGTTCACTGAGTGGCAGTCACTGCCTTGTGGTACTGATCTGCTCTTTTACGAAGGACTGCATGGCGGCTT
>NZ_JABUZF010000179.1:24664-26854 GCF_014897885.1 Halomonas sp. 3D7M
TCACGTAGATTTGCTAGTCGGCGTTGCGCCGACCATGAATCTTGAATGGATTCAAAAAATTGATCGTGATACCAAGCTGCGCGGTTATTCCCAGGAAGCGGTCATCGATACCATATTAGGGCGCATGGATGATTACGTGCGCTACATTCAGCCGCAGTTCTCGCGTACCCATATTAATTTCCAGCGTGTGCCCACTGTCGATACGTCGAACCCCTTTGAGGTTCAGGATATTCCGACCGATGCAGAATCGTTTGTGGTGATTCGCTTTAGAGATCCCTCAACGGTGGATTTTCCATGGCTATTGGCGATGATAAAAGATTCATTTATGACACGTCCGCACACGTTAGTGGTGCCTGGGGCGCGAATGTCGTTAGCGATGGAGCTGATCCTAGCGCCGCTAGTTCGCCATTTGTTGTCTCAGCGCCGTTTTCGCTAGGCCGTTTTTGCTAATTAGCACGTTTTCGCCACTTACAAAAATGAAGGAGGCCGTATGGATTGCCTGTTTTGCAAAATAATAAACCGCGAAATTCCCGCAGATATTGTGTTTGAAGATGAGCATGTATTGGCGTTTAACGACATTAATCCTCAGGCGCCAACGCATCAGTTGATCATTCCTAAAAAGCATATTGCTACGCTTAACGATATTGATCCTGAAGACCTAGCCCTGGTTGGGCGTTTGCAGCACACTGCCGCACAGCTGGCCAAGCAGCAAGGCTTCGCGGAAGATGGTTATCGTGTGGTGATGAATTGTAATGAACTGGGTGGTCAGACGGTTTATCACATTCATATGCATTTATTGGGAGGTCGGCAGTTTACTTGGCCGGCTGGCTGATAGTGGGTTTGTTTATTTTATAGCCCAACAAAAGTAAAAAGCCCCTGTGCGTTTTTAGCGTACAAGGGGCTTTTTACGTATCAGCGGTATTGCAACGAATCGTTAGGCGTCGATGCGCTTATACTTCATTCGCTTAGGTGTGTCGTTACCCACACGCTTCTTGTGATCTTCTTCATATTCGGTGTAGTTACCATCGAAGAAGACGACTTCTGAATCGCCTTCAAAGGCGAGAATGTGCGTGGCGATACGGTCTAGGAACCAGCGATCGTGAGAAATCACCATCGCGCAGCCTGGGAAGGCCAGCAGCGCTTCTTCCAAGGCGCGTAGGGTCTCGATGTCCAGATCGTTTGAAGGTTCGTCTAACAGCAGTACGTTTGCGCCTTGTTTAAGCGTTTGGGCAAGCTGAAGGCGACCGCGCTCACCACCAGAAAGCTCATCTAGACGCTTCTGCTGATCGTTGCCCTTAAAGTTAAAGCGGCCAACGTAGGCACGCGAAGAGACTTCATAGCCGTTAATGTTGAGAATATCCTGTCCGTCAGAGACGGCTTCCCAAACAGTTTGCTTGTCGTCTAGCGCGTCACGCAACTGCTCAACGTAGGCAATATCGACAGTCTCACCAATCACTACTTCGCCAGCATCCGGCTGTTCCTGGCCGGTGACTAGCTTGAACAGTGTCGATTTACCGGCCCCGTTACCACCTACAATCCCGACAATCGCCCCTTGAGGGATGGTAAAGGAGAGGTCCTGGTAGAGCAGTTTGTCATCAAACCGCTTGGTCACGTTATGAAACTCGATGACCTTATCACCCAGGCGCGGGCCAGGCGGAATATAGATCTCATTTGTTTCATTACGCTTTTGGAAATCGCCAGACTGCATCTCTTCAAAGCGATTAAGGCGCGCCTTACTCTTCGCTTGGCGTCCTTTAGTGTTGCTGCGCACCCACTCAAGCTCTTGCTTGATAGCTTTTTGGCGCGATACTTCCTGTTTGGCTTCTTGGTTCAGGCGCTGCTCTTTCTGCTCCAGCCACTGGGAGTAGTTGCCTTCAAAAGGAATGCCCTGGCCGCGGTCAAGTTCCAGAATCCATCCGGCAACGTTGTCCAGGAAGTAGCGGTCGTGGGTAATGGCCACGACAGTACCGTTATAGTCGTGCAAGAAGCGCTCTAGCCAGGCAACGGATTCAGCATCCAAGTGGTTGGTAGGCTCGTCGAGCAAGAGCATATCGGGGCTTGAGAGCAGCAGGCGGCACAGCGCTACACGGCGGCGCTCGCCCCCAGAAAGATTGCCTACTTTGGCATCCCAGGGCGGTAGACGCAGCGCTTCAGCAGCGACTTCCAGCTTACGCTCAAGGTTATGCGCAT
>NZ_JABUZF010000179.1:26862-30904 GCF_014897885.1 Halomonas sp. 3D7M
AAGGTTATGCGCATCGGCGGCTTCAATAATATTTTCAAGGCGTGCTTGTTCGCTTGCTAGGGCATCAAAATCCGCATCAGGCTCGGCATACGCGGCATACACCGCATCCAGTTTTTCCTGGGCTTCTTTAATGGCGCCTAGCGCCTCTTCTACTGTATCGCGAACGTTCTTTTCGTCATCAAGCTGTGGCTCCTGAGGCAGGTAGCCCACATTAATACCAGGCATCGGACGAGCTTCACCTTCAAACTCTTTATCGACACCAGCCATAATGCGTAGCAGTGTGGATTTACCGGAACCGTTCAAACCCAGTACGCCAATTTTGGCGCCAGGGAAAAACGATAGCGAAATATCCTTGAGAATTTGCTTTTTGGGTGGCACAACTTTGCCAACCCGGTTCATGGTGAATACGTAAGAACCTGTTTGACCTTTTTTGTCACCTTTTGACATGGTCTAGCTTTCCTCTAAATCAGTTTTCATGGGGCTTTGAGGGGGATAATGAACGCTCAAAGCAGAAAAATAAAAAGTTAAGTTTTTCTTTTCTGTATTCCTGTTCTTTACTATACTTAAAAAAGTCGCGTTTAAGAAGGAAGCAATATGGGTTATCAAGTCATCGAGCAGGTGGTAAATGCTGCGCGAAGAAAGGTGCTTGTGCAAGACCATATCCCCGTCTATTACCCAAACCTGTATGTGACCTTCGAGCTATCAGGCAAGGCTTTGGAAACCACCAAAAAGTATCTTGAACACTTGGCCGTACTTGAGGACTTCCTCGCTTTCTCATCCATCGATCTCATTTCCCGCCTGGAGCAGCGGCCCAGATCGCAGTATCTGACAGACAGTGAAATCTCTCGGTTTGTGTCAGACGCGGGATTCAACAAAGTAACCTTGGCCAAAAAGTATGCGGGTATGCGCTTACATCCAACGGCATACGAACCGGTTGGTAAGGTCCATGCGAAACAGCGTATTGAAGCAGTACGCGATTACCTGGCTTTTCTGTACGACAAGCTGGGTGATTACTTGACGCGAGATGAGGCAATTGACGATGTTAAGCGGCGTTTTAATCGTAAGATTAAAGCCGCGAGTCCGGGATGGAAAAAGACGCGCATTGACGATATGAAAGGGCTGACAGCCTCGGAACGGAATAGACTGTTGAAAGTCATGCATCCGGAGAGTGCCGAGAACCCGTTCGCAGATGAAGCAATTAAGCTTCGTAACTATATCATTTTGCTGTTAGGTCTCGATTTAGGATTGCGCCGTTCTGAAATGCTTCTGATCAAGACCAAAGATATTCGCTGGGACATTCCTGAGCTTAAGGTGGTCAATCTTCTGGATGAAAACATAGACCCTCGCACAACGGCCCCACAATTCAAAACCCACGAGCGCATATTGAAATTAGGCGATGACCTATGTTGGGCGATCAGTGAATATGAGTCAAAATACCTCTACAGAAAGACCCATACAGGCCCATCGCAGGCGAAAAAGCATCCGTTTTTGCTAGTAGCTCATAGGCGAAATGAAGGTAAACCTTTGAGTATCAAAGCGCTGGATGGCGTTTTCCCCCGGGTCGGAAAAGTAGTGCCTGAGCTGGCTAACATTCATCCTCATATTTTGAGGCATGACGCGGTCTACACCATGCTCGAAAGCATGCGTGAAGAGCTTGAAAAGTTCACGCCAGAGGATCGTACAACTCAAGTTCAAAAGACCCTCACTTGGATGTTTGGTTGGAGTCCTGAATCGAACATGCCGGGGCTTTACGGAGCGAAGTTTTGGAAGGAAGAAGCAGATAAGGCTATGAAAAAACGCTCGGATAAATTAAAGGCAATCAGAAAGAGTGTCGAGACTGAAATTCTCAAGGGACGCAAAGAATGAGTATCGCAGTTTCAGCTCTTGAAGCACCGACGCATGACTCTCTGGATGAGTGGTTGAGTACACCTAGACTCGCCAAATGTGGCGAGTTTTTTACTCCCTCTGAACCGCTGTGGTGGCCTGACCGGTCGGTCCGGCAAGGGGTTAATTGGGAAGCCGCAATTCTTTGTGTTCCACCTGACTGGCAGCGTTGGTTACAGGCTGCTTTAGCTTATCGTATGACGGAGGTTGCACAGGGAACTATTGGACAGGTTACTTCAGTGTTATCACGCGCTGCAAAGGCAGATCTAGAGCCCCTAAATATGGATCACCTGATCGATCTACGTGAGCGTTTTAATGTGGGTGAGTTTTCCTCATTGGTAGGTTTTATGGAGTTTTGGCAAGCGTGTGAATCGCTTGAAAAGCGACCCTCCCAAGCTTTGCTGGATACTTATAAAGCGCTACCGAGAAAGAAACGATCAAAAAATGATGTGGTCCTACGTTTGGATCCCGAGGAAGGACCATTCACGCGAGTAGAGCAAGACGCACTGTTCCAGTGGATGCATGACCAGTTCTGCCACAAAAATTTAGATCCTGAGCACTACCTCTATTTGCGGCTAGCGATGATCTATGGGTTGCGAGGTTGTCAATTGAGGGAACTTGTCTTTAAGGACTTTATTAAATCCGATCATGGCTACAAAATTCGAATTTTTTGGGCGAAGCAAAGAGGAGGTGATGCAGGGTGGAGAGCAAAGTCAGAGATATTTAACTTAGATGAAGACCTTTATAATACCGTGCAAGCCTATAAGTCAATTGTTCTAGCGGGACTTGAGGCGGAATATCCTGAGCGAGCCAACTGGTACAAAGCAATTAATAATGTACCTCTTTTTCGTCGAAGATTAGTAGGTCAGCGACGAGGGAAAGAGTCAGTGCCTGTAATAGTTGATTTACCTGACTTACGATTGCTGGAGCAAGAACCAAAGTTGCAATTTCATATTTCTGATGGGGTCATACGAACGTGGTTGTATCGCATTGAAAATATGCCTGGTTTTCCCATCTCGCCGCGTACCCAGCAACCACTAAAAATTAGCAAAGGTCATCGCTTTAGGCATACGCTCGGTACCGATCTCTCGAATGCTGGTTTGGATGAGTGGTCAATCGCTAGCGCATTTATGCATGCAAATACACACAGCGTCCGTAAATACAGAGCGGTATCGCCAGAGTTGATGAAACTGATTGACGAGAAGATGAGCGATCATCTCGCGCTGGTTGTGGGGGCTTTTACTGGAACCATTGTGACAGACCGTACTTCAGCTAAAAATGGAGGTCGACTGGATCGCCAAATTGAGGATTTGGCCGTCTGTGGCGCTGATACGGTCTGCTATTTGGACGCTCCATTTACTTGCTACGGATGCAGCAAGTTTCAGCCTCTTTTGGACGCTGATCACAAAGCCGCACTCGCACGCCTCGAGCGCCGCCGTGAGCAAACCATTGCTATCGATAAAACGACCGGAGTGTTATGGGATCGTGCTATTTTGGCGTGCCGCAAAGTTATTCTAGATTGCAACGCACTGCTTGAATCAGGCAGTACAGCTGGGTGGGACGCATGAGCAATGTAAGCGATTTTAAGCCTCTTAGCCACCTTAACGCTGCTGATCAACTCAATGCTTTTATCGCATGGGCAAAAGCTACTTTGCCAAAGGGAGTTTCTAATAATCGAGTCCATGCAGGAATTCAGTGGGATATGCAGTCATGGCATAGTTCAGGAATTCAAGGCTGTAATTTTACTGCATATGGATCATCAAGAGTTCAGAGTCAGAAAGATAAAGAATATATGCAGCCACCAATTATGGATTTTGCCAAGGCACTAGTTGTCCATTACAAGGTGTTTCGAGGAAAAAAAACGACGAGAAGCATGCTTGACTGTGTAAGGGCTCTTGAGGTTGCGCTTATTGAGTTAACAGGAACAAGGGACGTGACTAAGATGTCGCCTGCCATCTGTAATAGAGCTTGCGAGTACCTCCAAATTGCATACCCTAATGGCAATACTGCTTACATAATAAGTAAGTATCTAGAAAGTGTAGTGGTGTTGATGAAGACTAAGGGGTTATTAGCAAAACCCTTTCGGTGGTCTTCTCCATTTCGACCCAAGAATTCGGGCACACTGCAAGAGCAGCGCAAAAGTCGAGAGAAAAAGCTG
>NZ_JABUZF010000179.1:30942-33440 GCF_014897885.1 Halomonas sp. 3D7M
GCGCTATAGGGGAACTGTTTAATAACACCTTAACCACTCCGCTTGACATTGTAACCGTCTCAGCATGTTCTCTTTTGCTTAGCCTGCCTAGTCGTATAGGGGAATTAGCAGATGTAGAACGTGAATGTGTGGTATTTAAAGAAGATGATGTTGGTGCTCGCCGCATGTTTCTACGCTGGTATGCTGAGAAAGGATTTGGTGCGACTACAAAACCAGTTATGACAGGCATGGAGTCCGTTGTGGAGCGCGCCATTAACCTGTTGGTACCTGTTACAGAAGAAGCTCGTGCTTATGCGGCATGGCTTGAAGACCACCCCGACGAGTTTCCGCCGCATGCGGGAGTGCCCCTTAAAGGCCTAGATGATCCGCTCACGTATGTTGAGGCTTGTGCTGCACTGAAAACTAAAGTTCATTCAAACCACTCAGCACGAAAAAATTTTAAGGATCAATGGGTTGAGTCTATTTCAAAACGTGCATCAATAGGTCCTGTTGCGCAGTTGCTACTGGACGAGATACAACAAGGTTGGGATGCCACCTGCGGGAGCCGAATCTATGTGAGTGGCACACGCCATTATTATGAGTATAACGATAAAGTTGTCATTACGTTACGCAAGCTCAATATCTTGGTCCGTGAGAAGTACTTGCCTAAAGATTTTCCTTATACCACTCCTGCGGAAGATGGTAAAAAGCGCGTAAAGTATCGTGATGCCCTGTTAACAGTGCGTACTGGTAGTTTACCTGACGAGACAAAAAAATCGCTTCTAATGACCCGTGATTTTGGAGTGGAGATCGCTGCCAACCCTAACCGAATAGCAGCGCAGCTAGGAGGAGCTACTCCGCGTAAGCAAAGTATTTTTCAAAGGCATGGTTACGGGAATCTGAAGGTGAGCTCGCACTCTTTTCGTCACGAACTGAATACTGAGATGCAATACGCGGGGCTTTCACAACTACTTATTGATGCGTTTTCTGGACGCACTTCTATGGGCTCTGTCTATAACCATGAGACTGTCGAGGATCGTACCCAAAGGGTTGCACAATATCACCCCAAAACGAAGTACAGTAATGCGGCTTCGCGGTTGGAGAAGGTCAAAACTAACCAACCTTTGAGTCTCAGTGATGTGACAGATCTCCATGAGGGGGAGCAGGATCTAATCATCCATCAGACGCACGTTGGAATCTGTGTACACAACTTTGCCTCTGAACCCTGCCCGAAAATGGGAGCCTGCTTAACTTGTGGGAAGCTCGGCTGTGTCAAGGGCGATGATGTGAAGCTCGCAAACCTCAAAGAAGAACGCAAGGACCTTAAATGCCGCTACGACAAAGCGCTTGATGCGCAGTCTCGCGATATTTTTGGAGCTTCAGAGTGGGTCAAAAAAGTAGGTATGAGTCTATATAAGTGTGATGCGCTGATCCGAACCTTGGAGAACCCCGAACTCGAAAACGGCGACATCGTGTGGAACGCCGACAATGGTTGGACACTGACAAACAACGCAGCAGCCATGGCGGGGCTGATTGATGTCAAAGACATCGAAGCGAAAAATGAGCAGCTGATGTCATTAGATGACTTGTCAGCGATGCTAGACGAAATTGAGGTATAACAATGGGGCATTTAACGAAGAAAGATGAAGCGCGCATCATCAAGCTAATTGAAGAGTGGTCGGAGCCAAAGCTGACCTGGCCTTTACTCGTTGAAGCATGCAAAGAAAAGCTGGGTATTAGTCGTGCTCGCCAGTCTCTGATGAAGCTACCTGCCGTTGATATAGCCATGAAGAATCGTAAGGCCGCATTGAAGGCTCCGAAGGAATCACCAGGATGGATAGGCGACATTCGTGAAGCGAACGAGCGCATTGAAGAACTGACTGAGAAAAACCAAAAGCTTATGTACGCTCTTCGTGAGATGCATGCACGATTCTTAATATGGCAGGCAAACGCTGAGATACATGGGGTAACGCAATTGATGCTTGAGCAGCCAGTGCTTCAGCTCCAGAAGAAATCCTAATTAAGTGTTCATAAAGCTATACTTTGTGGACACCATGCTCAAGCCCCTAAATGCCAACCTTTATGGTGTCCAAAAACCTTGCTTGTTAATTTCTTGACATGATGTATAGAAACCTTATTCTGTTTATGAACAGTATGAGGTTGGATGGAATTTATGTCGGGAAAGCATGTTGGATACATTCGCGTCTCAACGGTCGGTCAGAATAGTGACCGCCAGCTTGATGGCATTCAGCTAGACAAGGTGTTCGAAGAGAAAGTGTCTGGCAGAAATGCTGGTTCACGCGACATCCTCAATCTCTGCCTCGATTATCTCCGCGAGCACGACACACTTCATGTTCACAGCATTGACCGGCTCGCTCGCAACATGTCTGACCTGCTCTCGATTGTTGATGACCTGGTAAAGCGTGATGTTACCGTCAAGTTTCATTCCGAGGGGTTAACGTTCGCCCCGCAGACAGATGATCCCATGGCTTCGTTGATGCTGCACATGCTTGGCGCAT
>NZ_JABUZF010000179.1:33471-35485 GCF_014897885.1 Halomonas sp. 3D7M
ACGGTCGCTTATCGGCCAGCGGCGGAAAGAAGGGCTAGAAGCTGCCAGGAAACGCGGAAAGCAAATTGGTCGGCGGAAATCGTTATCTGATGAGGATCTTTCAGAAATTGCTCAGAAGCTCTCCAAGGGGGATTCTAAGAGCGATTTGGCAAAAGAATATGGCGTTTCCCGCACAACGTTATATGCAGCTTTGAACAAGTTTCAGGAGGCGTAATGGCGAGCCCACAAGAGCAGGGCCAAATCTATCTTGAAAGATTTCGAGAATGGATTAAGTCCATGTCTGATGATGATTTTCGCCAGATCGTATACTCCCCAAAGGGCATCCTGAATAGACAGCAAATCAAAAAGCTTGCAGGCCTGTCAGACCAGGCGATCAAAAAAAATGAAAATGTAAAAGCCGAACTGCAAGATCTGGAGAATAGGCTGCGTGAACGTAACGTGCTGCCACCACTGTCTGAAGCAGGAAAAGCGTCTCTTTCAGCGCCAAAACTCTATGATGCTTTCTCCAAGAGAAACGCTTTGGATCATGGTCGACTGGGGAAGCTTGAGGCCGAGAATCAGGACCTCAAAGTACAGCTCGAAAAATTACAGCGAGAAAATGTGCGACTGAAGGCGCAAATCGCATCGAGCCGAGAGACGGTTGACGCGGTAAACGATGGTTTGATGGTGTTCCTCAAATGTCCGAGCTGACACAAGCCTCTGAGCTTGTTCGCGTCACCCAGGTGCCTTTCCGGAACTCTAAAGCCACGGTTATCCGCGGTGTGCCTGTGCGTGAGGACCAGACTTTTGCGTCTGCAAATTATAATGTATCTATCGTAGCTAATTCTGAATATTTGCCTGTAGATCCGACCCCCGGGCAGATCTGGCGAGTCGCGGGTTACAAACGCACTTACGTGTATGACCACGGGAAAATTAAAGCGCAAGAGCATCAATACCGAGAGCCCGATACCCTGGAGTTTTATTTACCAGATACTGGTGAGACCTTTATCCAGTTTATCAGCGATGATAAAGCTTTTAAGGGGATAGGAAACCGCAAGGCACGCCAGCTTTGGGCTAGGTTCGGTGAGGACATTCACCGGATGCTGACTGCGGGCACCCGAAACGACTTTAACGCTCTCTCAGAACTGCTCTCCACACAATCCATTCGGGCGTTGCATGCCGGTTATGAAAAATACGCGAACCTCAGGCACACCACTTGGATGTCGAAAGCCAGAATTCCCCACGCAGTCCAGAAGAGAATTCTCAAGTATCACGGCCTTGGAACTGTTGAGGCGATCAAGTCTGACCCATACAAGCTGCTTCACTTCGGGTTGAGTTTTAAAGACGTAGAAAGCATCCTGCATCACCGTTTTGGACACGCCTGGCAGCAGAAAAGATACCCTAAAGAGCGTATTGCGTATTCAAGCTGGGATGATTCAGGCGCTTAATGATCGAATGCGTGATGGTAGTACGTGGGTCAAGGCCAGTCAGCTATTAACGCGAGCATCTGATTATCTTAAATCGTACCCTGATCGTGAGGAGGGAATTGAGTGGCTGAAAAGCGCAACAGATATTGCTCTTTACCATGAGGATGGACGCTTTCATGCCACTGCCACTGCTATACAGGAGTTGGCGGTAGCTAGGCGCATAAAGCATCTGATTGATCTTAGAAAGCCACTCACCGAGGGTGAGGAAGGTATTGTAAATGACGTCATTGGCGAGCTGCCCTATGAGCTGACCAGCCAGCAAGAGCTTGCCATTTATACGAGTCTAACCGAGGGGATTAGTGCGATCACTGGAGGTGCCGGAACTGGCAAGACCACAGTGCTTTCGACCTTCCTGAAAGCCGCTGACCGCCTAGGGTACAGCATTCACGCTATCGCTCTATCGGGTCGCGCTGCAATGCGTCTGCATGAGTCAGTCGGCTACCTCACGATGACCATCGCACGATTCCTGCGAGAAGATCCAGTGACAGATAACAAAGCTTTGCTGGTCATTGATGAAGCTTCTATGTAAGCGTTCATTCCAGGACGTA
>NZ_JABUZF010000182.1:0-30838 GCF_014897885.1 Halomonas sp. 3D7M
GCGCCAGCTTCACGGATTCAGGTAAGTTATAACGATCACATGCACTCGGGCAGCAATAAGCGCCGCTCCTTCGACGCTCTGTTTATTGCTGCCGGTCATATGAGGCATTAGGCGAATTGTTGACTTAGGGGAGTCGTATGTCGATTCAAAAAGAAAGACAGTCAGAGCGTCAAACGAAGGTATTAGGCAGAATTTGTAGCTTTACCGCCTCAAACGATGATCTTTTCTCAGTGCTCGTGCCATTATCATTCTTACTTCTTGTTGTGCTGGCTTTATTAGGGAAAGCTGCAGAGATGGCCGTTGTGGCGGGCTTCTCTGCTGTTTGCATGGCGTTTCTGAGGTTGGAAAATTTTTCTGAGTTCAGCGGCGTAGGCTTTTCCGCAAAGCTTCGCGATGTGGCTAAAAAGGTCGAGGCAATGGCAGTTAGAGAAACTGAAGTCGATGCTGACGATGTCTCTGACGCTCAATTTGGGAAAATCGCCACGATTCAGGTTTCTGCTCAAGAGCGAGAGGCATTGCAAGCGATCGAAGACAGTCCTTTCACTTTCAGAACGGCGACCGGTCTTGCTCAGAATTTAGAGCTTTCCGTATCTGCCGTGCGACAGCTCATGGCTGGCTTGGAAGAAAAGGGTTTAGCATCCCAAATTGTCACATCACGCCGATCAATTGCATGGAATATTACCGCTCAAGGTCGTAACTACCTTTTGAGCATGGCCAAGTGAAGAGATTGCCTAACAATCGCAGGCACAGCTACGGCTTTTCCATTGCGGCTGCGCCTTCATTACAAAGTTGCACGTACTGCGGGCGTTAAAGCGCTATATCAACGGCTCCTAAAAGACCGCTCCTGGCCGAAACCAGCCTTTCCAGTTTCTGATGTAGCGGGACTGTGCAACGTGCAGGCTTTTGCGGCAAAGTATGGGGCAGCTGTAGATTGCAAGGAGATGCGGATGTCCGCCGCCAGTACCTATCGTCATTATCCCAGTTTCACACGTCGTTTCACCCGCTCCATCCTGAAGCAGGTAGGGTTGCCCAAGAAGCATGAAAAGGAAGTGTTTCTTGATCTGGTAGAAGACCCCAGAACCATGACCAGTATCAACGGTGAGGCACTTGTGCTCGAATACTGGCATGAGCGTCAGGGGCGAATCATCGTGCCGGAACCCTCGCTTTCGGCCTGGTTACAGCAGGTGTCTTTGAGCAAGGTGCAAGGTGATTCGTTTGCCTGGCCATATGAGTTCAGTACGATTTCTCTGCCGACTGCCCAGCTGTTTGAAGGCTATACCATTGAAGGCGTGATGGTGAGCTGGATGCAGGCGTCCTCTCTTCAACAGCGGTATGATGATTTTCTCCGCCAGTATGGTTCTTCTTTCCAGATGGAAGTGCCTGCCTCTCAGCCGGAGCAGTGGTTAACTATCAGTATTCATAATCCGCTGGAGCCTCAGTCGACCCTTAATCCTTCCCTTTTACGGGCAGCTTTTACGCCGGAACAGCTGACGGATTTTATCAACCGGGAAGCCATGAAGACCGTTGGGCTATCCGGTATGTCTATGAACGCCGATGAGCAACGCATCCTGAATGCCGTGATTCGCTATGTGGTCTCGCTGGGTATGTATTTGTCTGCCTACCCGGAGTCTCTTAACAGTGGCGTGCCATCGTATATGAAAAATAAGCACCCCAGTGGCAAGGGCGGTATGCCCTTTGCGCAGGTGGAGTACGACAGACATGATCGCGAACTGGTGGCCGCCATGGTGTCACCCCATTCCGTTTCACCTTACTGGCGGCAGCTGCGCGATGAACGTTTTTACCGAGGCAAATGGAAAAGTCATCGTCGTGGAAGCCGTTATGTGCTGGTCAGTGGCTATGAAGTAGGTAGCGATAAAACGGTTGCCGTAGAGAGAGCACAATAGTGAATATTTCACCGGATCCATCTCGGTGGACAGGATGCCTGTTGGGTCTGGCCGTAGGTGATGCTCTGGGAGCACCGTTGGAGTTTCATTCTCGCGACCGGCTTAAACCGATCACCGGTATGATTGAAGGTGGCAAGTTTCGGATGCGCCAAGGGGAGTGGACGGATGATACAGCCATGGCACTATGTCTGGCGGATAGTCTGATTGCTTGTGATGGCTTTGATGCAGCAGATCAGATGGCACGCTATTGGCGTTGGGCTGAGGAGGGGGAAAACTCAACCCGTCCACGTGCCTTTGGAATCGGTAAGACGGTTGCGGGTGCACTGGCAAGATATCAACAGTCTGGCTCCCCCTGGTGTGGAAGTGAGTCTTCAGCATCTTCCGGTAATGGTTCCCTTATGCGCCTGGCCCCGATTCCAATGCGTTACGCAGGATCAGTAATGCTGGGTGAGTATGCTGAGCTCAGCTCGCAAACTACGCATGCCTCTTCACTTTGCGTCAGTGCCAGCAGGCTGATGTCTCAGCTGATAAGCAATGCGCTTCTGGGGGCCACCGATAAAACAGCTTGGTTAATGTCAGTGCCTTCCGAGGTACATGCACCCTCACTTATCAATGCATTGGCAGAGGGTGAATATCGCGTTAAAGAGCGAGTCGATATTTTTGGCAGCGGATATGTCGTTGAGAGCCTGGAAGCTGCTCTATGGTGCCTGTGGCAAACTGAGTCATTTGAGGATGCGGTTCTAATGGCAGCGAATCTGGGTGACGATGCCGATACGACAGCGGCTATTACTGGTCAGCTGGCGGGTGCATTTTACGGTGTGGCTTCCATTCCTGATGCCTGGTTGGAAGTATTGCATCAAAAGCAGCGAATACAAGGTACTGCGCAACAGCTTTACAAGGCTTACTGCTTTGATGCTTCTTTGGCAGTTCCCAACAAATAAGGACGTGATGATGTCTCTGGAAATACGCGATGATCACTTTATGGTGTGTACGGACTGTCAGATGATTATCGTCAACGATGACGCCAGCGGACTGGATTATTCACTTGATGAGGATGTAGCGAACGAGCGCGAAGAGCAGATTCGTAAGGCGATTTCCGACATCCAATCAGACGGCAGTTATCTTATTGCCGGTGATGACGATCAGAATGATGAGTTTTCATCCAGGGCCTGCGATTGCTGTGGGACACGTCTGGCTGGAGAAAGGTATCATTGCAGGCTTTTAAGAAACGTCTTGTAATCAGCTTGCTATCGAAAATTTTGCACGCCAGCACTGATATGTGCAATGTGAGACGAAATTCGGATTGCGAAGCCTAGGTTTTGTACGAAAAGTCTTATCTACTAACTTTACCTATGCAAAAGCAGCATAGGGGGGCAGAAATGGTTGGACGTTACGAAATCTCTGATGACAGATGGGCATTGATTGAAGATATCGTTTCGCCTCCGCAAACCATGGGCAGGCCCAAGCGAAATGATAGAATAATGCTCAATGGTATTTTTTGGGTGCTGTGCTCTGGCGCTAAGTGGCGTGATCTACCCGAGCGTTATGGCCCTTGGTCGACGGTGTATGACCGATTCCGCAAGTGGCGCGATGACGGCACTTTTGACGCAGTGCTTGACCGCTTGCAGCTCAGGTTACGTGAAGATGGGCTTATGGATTTGGACACTTGGATGATTGATGCGACTTCTGTGAGAGCAACGCGTGCTGCCGCTGGAGGCGGTAAAAAGGGGGCTCAGAGGAACCGTTAGACCATGCGCTCGGCCGAAGCCGCGGCGGCTTAACCACCAAAATTCATTTGGTTTGTGATCGGCATGGTTGGCCACTGGCATTCACGTTATCTCCCGGTCAACAGGCTGATTCTCGTCACTTTGTCACCACGTTGGAGAGGATTTCTCTTCCAGGCAAAACTGGCAGGCCACGCAAACGCTGCTGCTATATGGTGGCTGATAAAGGATATGACAGCGATGTGCTTCGTCGTTACTGCGAAAAGCATGGTATGAAACCGGTGATTGCTCAGCGCAACATGCATCGAAGGAAACGGCCAGGACTGCCTAGACGATTCGATAAGCACAAATATCGTCAGCGAAATGCAATAGAGCGCTGTTTTGGGTGGCTTAAAGAATTACGCCGCGTTGCAACCCGCTATGAAAAGCTGGCGAGTAGTTTTAAGGCGATGGTATGCGTTGCATGCATCGACCGCTGCTTGCGAGCCAACTTTTCGTACAAAACCTAGGGTCATGGCTTTTAAACCGAACAACATTTTTTACATGGGTCATCAATGGCATTTCGATTTCAGCGGCGGATAACACTAGCTCCCGGTGTTCGGCTTAACCTCAGCAAACGGGGGCTGGGGCTCTCGGTCGGGCCGCGAGGTGCCAGTGTCAGTGTTGGACCCAGCGGTGCTCATGCTCATGCCGGCATTCCTGGTACGGGGCTTTCCTACCGCACTAAACTGGATCGGAAAGGAACCCGAGGTACTTCGTTCTCCAGAGAAACTCGTGCTGGAAGATCTGACAACGTCTCATCACGCTTGCCAGAGGCGGGGCATATCGACTTGCAGCTGGTGGTCGATGATGAGGGTGACGTGCGTTATCAATGGCCGGATGGCGAACCGCTTTCCTTTGAGGACACCCGAGCAGTAAAACGCCAGGGAGAGGCGATGATACGGGAGCGCCTGCAGGTCATCTGCGAGCAGCGCAATTCGGATATTGATGTGCTAGGGCAGCTCCATTGGACAACCCCGTGTCTGGAAACACGCGGCTACGCGCCTAAAGCGTTTGATGAACCTGCACCAGTGCCGCCCGAGCCACTCCGCTTGAGCTGGTGGCAGCATTTATGGCGGCCGACCCGAGAACGACTGGAAGCGGCACATTACGATAGCCAAGGTGCCTATGATGTTGCAAGAGAACACTGGGAAGCGCGCAAGGCGGCATTCGAAAAGGCTCAACTGGCGCGGCAGTACGACGAAGAGACAGGCGTCTTCAGGGACTTGGATGTCATGCAACAGGTGTTGCACAAACGGCTGGAAGAGATTGATTGGCCGCGAGAGACCGCGATTGATTTTGACCTGGGTAGCGACAAACGCACCATCGCCGTCGACATTGATCTGCCGGATGAAGACGAGATGCCGGATCACTACTGGCAGATGCCTGCTAAGGCGCTGAAGCTATCGCCTCGAAAACTCAGTGGCACTCGCCAGCGTAAGCTCTACCGTGATCACGTTCACGGCGTGGCGTTTCGCGTGATCGGGGCGATTTTTGCCCGTCTTCCTACAGTCGAAGAAGCACGAGTATCTGGGTACCGTCAGGTGGTGGATGCCGCCACCGGTGGTGAACACGATCAATACCTTTACAGCATCAAGGTGACCCGTGAGCAGTGGTCTCGCATTCACTTTGACCAGCTGGCACAGGTCGATCCCGTGGCAGCCGTGGAAGCGTTCACCCTACGTCGGGACATGACCAAAACGGGGATCTTTCGAGATATTGAGCCCTTCACACTTTCATCGTGAGCAAGACGTGCTGAAATAGCACGGTATTCCACTGATTTAAAAGGCTTATACGTATGCGACGTTTATTCCTTCTCTTTGTTACCTTTCTTCTGATCACCCCGCTGGCCAACGCCGGAATCGTCAAGAAAAGCACTTCCGGCATTTGTCACAACGAGGCAAGCGCGTACTACAGCCGAACCAAGAACTTCACGCCCTACGACGATCTATCGACCTGTCTGGACAGCGGTGGCCGGTTACCTAAAGGCCAAGCAAATCAAGCCACCTCAACGACATCTAATAGTGAGTACAGTCGTTCCCAATTTGGCCACGGCTGGTCGGATGACGACGGGGATTGCCAGGATGCCCGGGCAGAAGCGCTTATCGCATCCTCTACCGTACAACCCGTTCAGTTTGCCAGTGATGATCGGTGTCGCGTCACGCGTGGGCGCTGGATCAGCCCTTTCACCGGGGAGGTGATTCAGAACTCGTCCGATATCGACATCGACCACGTTGTACCGCTCAAGTTTGCCTGGGATCACGGTGCTTCTGATTGGCCACGCGACAAGCGCATCCGGTTTGCCAATGATCCCGTCAACCTGTTCCCTGTAGAAGCCAGCCTCAACAGAAGTAAGGGCGCGCGGGGGTTGTCAGAATGGATGCCGCCCGCTGGCCAGTGTGGGTATGCCAGCCGATTTGTGCGGGTTGCGACAATTTATGGGGTTACTTTACCAGAAGCTGATCGCAGTGTTCATGTGCGTGTCTGCAATTGAGCGTTTGATGTCCTTCCCCCCCTGAAGCACGAGGTTTAACGCGCATTCTGATCAAGCGCCCTCGATGGGGCGCTTGAGGTGCTTAATCCACGTCTGATCTTGCCTGAAACTCCCGCGCAATCTCCAGGTCGAGCAGATCGTTTTCGACCGACATGGTTTCCGGCTCGCCCCATTCAGCCAGCGCCAGCACTTCGCCCTTGGTGAGCCCAAGCCGCTGTTGAAGCCTTGCCGCATAGCGGTCAGGGCTAATGGGGTGACTGGCATCGAACGGGGCCATAATGGTTGCCCTGGCATAGCAGTCGTCACTTCCCTCTAGCCCCTCCAGCGCAATATCGTTGGCTTGTGCCAGTAGGGGCGTAATGCCATCACCGGCGGCAACGATAGGGCGCTCACTTTTGATCCAGGCCCAGCTCCGGTACTCATCGTCGCCGTCACGCACATAGCCAATCACGATGACCTGCCAGTGCATCGGCGTGTTGATCGCAATCGTGTAGGTCGATTTGATCTTTTCTGGTGTCGATGGGGTGAGCAGATTAAAGCCCTGGTGATGATCGGGTATCGGTTCACCCGCCTCGGCCCTGGCATGATCGACATAGCGCCAGCTATAGAGCAAGCGCGTCATCTGGCGCATTTTGTTGCGCTTCCGTGCAGAGAGCGCCTTTTTGTCCCGTTTGGAAGGCCGTGTGTTCGGTTTTCTTTTCGCTTTGGGCATGGTTAAGCCTTCGTTTCTGTGTTGTGTTGCTGCTGGCGCTGTTTGCCCCGCCAGCGCCGGTAGTGGCCCCGCGCTTTCTGGCAAGCCGCTTCGATGGTCGGGAAGTCTTCGCTGGCATCGCCGATGAAAGCTGTCGTCTCGAAATAGTAGCCCCAGGGCGACGCGACAACGCGATAGCCTGGGGGAAGGGCGTGTTTCGGGTTGCTGGGGTCGAGCGATACGGCCTTGGCCATGTCCATGGTGCTGGCTCCTGGTCGGTGGATTCACAAATATCGTCTCACGACTTTTCAATCGACCAAGCCCCAACGGGGAATGTTATTGGTCGCGCCAGCAACGCCAGAGGATTGTCATGTCATCCCCGTACCCCAGCTCGTCGGGATAGACAGGGTAGCGTGAAATCCAATCGAACAGCAGGCGACAATCGCTGGCGGTGTCGTCGTCCAGTCCCCAAAGGTCGGTCAGTCCAAAACCGCCGTTGTCGTCAGGATTGTGCCAAGCCAGTAGGAAGCTGGCGCAGATGCGTCCCTGTCCTGTATCCGTTTGCGCGATGGCGATGACGCGCTCCAGAGCATGTCGTGTGGGTCTGTCGAGCTGGATATAGTGAATTGTCAAGGTTGATCGTCCTGTCGTCGCAAGTATTGCCACACTGCACGGCAGGCCAGTGCATCTGCGGCAGCGCGATGTTTCGACCCAGGCCAGTGAAAGCCCACATAGTTGGCGGCGGAGTCGAGCTTGTGCCAGCGATAGTCGTTCCAGTCGCCGATATGTTCTGCAAAATCGAGCATGCAGCACGATACCTGGTCTGCGGCAGTCGCCACCTCGGGTAGAAAACCCAGATCAAAATCGGCGTTATAGATCACCAGTCGAGCCCCCGTCACCAGTGCGAGCAATTCTGGTAGCACGTCTTCACGGGTGGGGGCCATCGCTACGTCGTCAGGCGAAATACCGTGTATGCGCTGGGCGTCCGGCCATGCGGTCGATTCGGCAGGTCGAAGTAGGGTGTCGAGCACGATATTACCCGCGTCGTCGACCACGGCAATTTCCACCAGCTCGTCTGTCGCGGGGTGCAATCCGGTTGTCTCGGTGTCCAGATAGAAGGTATTCATGAAAAGCGTCTTTCCAAAACAAGTGAAGCCACCGATCAAGGTGGCTTCTTGACTATTGTAGCGCTTCAATAACGGTATTGCTTAAAGCAGCCCCGAAATGGCATCTGTAAGCCCCTGTTCCAGCTCCGGCAGGGCTTCCTCGAAATCAAGGTTCATCTTGTTGGCGACACTGGCAATGCGGGTGTCGTAGCGTTGCCATTCGGTTGCCGATGTTGATTGAACGCTGCGAGTACCCGAACTGCCTTGGCTCAAGTTCGCCTGATTCTGTTCGGTGACGGTGATGCCGTCGTCGACACGCCGGCTCACGCGAACGTCCGTGATCATCGAAAATTTAACGTCCTTCACCATGGCGTCTGCCGCCGCACCGATCAACGCGCCAGCGATGGCCGTCCCCACGCGCCCAGAGCCACCGCCAACATAAGTGCCGCCCAGTGCTGCGCCAGTCAAGGCCGCCCCATAGCCTGCACCGACCGCCTGAGACGCATCGCGCAGATCGGTTTCCCCGATTTGCAAGACATTAGCCTGGATTAAGAACTGGGCATCGTCCAGATCGCGGGTGACTTCGTAGCCTTTGGCCTCGATGGCAGAAATGACACTGGTTTCGATGTCGATTTCCTGGTGGTCAGAAGTGTTGCGAAGCTGGACATAGACCACTTGCTCGTCGAGCGGAACAGGATCGAGGAAGATGGTGTCCGACATTTTGGTGCTAACGGCCAGCTCGCGCTTGTTAATCGCCGTATGCGTCGCTGCGCACCCGCTTAACAACATGACACCGGCCATGGCACCGGCAATGAGTAGGTTTTTCTTCAGAAGCATGGGGTTTTCCTTCTAGGATCGTGATGGTATTGCCAGCCCGACGGGGCTGGCGCTTTTTCAGGTTCAGGCGTTCAGGGCGGCCTTGATCGTGGAGGAAGGGCGCAGCGCAATCGTCTTTTTGGCGGGGATATTGATCTCGTCGCCCGTCCCAGGGTTTCGGCCTTTTCGGGCTGCCGATTGGCGTAGCACCAGTTTGCCCAGGCTACCCAGGGAATACTTTTCCTGTTCCTCGATGTTGGCTTCCACACTGTCGCCGAGGGCCGTCAGCACCGCCTCAACCGTGGTTTGGGATTGGCCGCTGCGTTCGGCAATGTCGCGGATAACGTCGCTTTTCTTTTCCATGATGTGTCTCGCTTTTCTATGTGATGGGATTGGGTGACGGGCGTGCTACGGCTGCTGCAACGCTCGCACCAGGGCTTCGTCCGGCATATCGCCGTCGAGGGCAACCACCGCATCGGGACGGCGGCCTTCTGAACGCGGATCAGGCTCGCTGGATGCGTTTTGCGATGGTGCCGCCGCGTCAAAACGGGGCGTACCGTCGACGCGCTCCATGAGCTGCCGGTATTGCGCTCGCAATGTGTCGCCTGCATGGCCGTTCTGGTCAGTAAAGGCGGTCAGTGCGCGATTGACGTCGGGGAAGGGCAGCTTGATCAAGCTGTACACGCGATAGCCCTCACGGCCCGACTGGATGACCCGCTCGACATCTTCTGCGCCCGCGACGTTCACGCTATCGACGAACGTGTTAACGATGCTTTGGAAGCTGGCATCGCCGTCACCGGCCAGTGTGCTTTCCGCCGACAAGGTTTGATTGATCTCTTGGGCCACGCGACGGCGAGCGTCGATATTGGCTTTTTGGAGCGCCAGCGACAGTGATGTGCTGGTGCCGATACCCGCGCCATAAAGCCCTGTAGCGTCCGGTGACGGCGTTTTGATGACCCAGGCGGGGATAGAGTCGATCACACCGCTTTGACGCGTCTCACGCTCGCTGATGCGTGTCTCGGCGCGTTCGTGCAGGGCAGCTTCGCGCTCAAGCGCCACGTCCGTCGGTGTCTGGCTGGCGCACCCCGCCAACAGCAGCAGGGCGCTGGCGGCTCCGACAAGCGGTATCCAGCAGGGCCGTATAGGGTGTGTTGGCATTCCCGATTTCCTTTTTTGGTAGTGAGTCTCGATATCTATCTTCTTCGCCGGATCAAAACGGCCAAACGCGTGCGAAAAGCTCAGAAAAACCGCCCGTACCGCGCAATTCCTATATCCCGCTTGCTGTGGTCGCGGCGAACATCCCCGCGTCCGATCCAGTTGTTTCGTACTGGCATCAGGTCGTCGACGCGAACATGCTCAAATGCTGCCGACACGTCGGTAATCCGTGGGTGTTGCGCTGGCACCGTAAACGTGAACACGGCTTGTCCCAGGTCGGGGCGGTAGCGGTCTACCTGGAACCACGTCAGCGCCCGACGGTGAAACGAAGCGGTCATTGCACTGGCGTCACCCGCACGAACCGCCCGATAGGTGTCGAGTCTACCCAGGTGGTCGTGGTAGATAGGTTGCCGGAAGGACGGAATTTTGGATGTTTTATGGCGCTGACCCTCCAGTTCAAAAGGCGCATGGGGCGCTTTAAGCCCCATATCAGGGAGATGCTGGCCGCCGAGATACCAGAGATAGTGTTCCAGAGGCGTGAAGGCCAGAAGGGCGGCCTCGCGGCGGTTATCGCCAAAGGCGACCGGCGACAGCACGACCTGGTGAAACTGGGCGGCAGGGGTAGGGCTGCCAGGGGCTTCCATGTCGGCATTGACGCTCAACGACAACACCAACGGGGACGGCGCGAACAGGTCGGCAGCCAGCCAGTATTTCAGCGACCGCCAGGGATCAAGTGCCTGTATCTGCTCAGGGGTGAGCTGGCCGTGGGTGAAGGGCAGGCCCGTGGCCTCCAGCACAGCCTCCACGAAGCCATCAAAGCCGGTGACATGCACGGTGTATTCGGTGCCTTGGGTGTGAGGGCTGGGGGCTGTCTTCACAATGTCGACATCGAGGGCAGCGTTGTAGTCGCGGGTCAGGCGCGACACATCCTGCGCGAGCTGGCGCTTGAGCGGACGGACATCGGCATACGTCTGCGGGATCGCGTCGACGCCCTCCGGCTGGTAGGTCAGGCGTGAACGCGAGCGGCCATCGGACGGCTGTTCCTGGAACGCCTTGATCCAGTCTGCCTGACGCGGATCGTAGCCCTCCAGGCGCAGCCAGGGAGCCAGGTCGTCATTTTTGAGCCACGATGCCAAATCAGCAGCGAAGGTAATCGCGCTGAATGGCATGTCGGCGGGTTCGGTCGGTGTCTCAGCACGGGCAGCAGGGAGCGTTGCCTGATGCTGGCCACTGCCGTCGGGAGTGGCACTGACAGGGGCGTTCTCACGCAACCGCCGGTTCTCGCGTTGCAAGTAGGCATTGGCAGCGGTAAGGGCATGATCAAATTGCGCGTCAAACCTCGGCCTTTTAGGCCGGGGAAGGATAGCGCGAGGCGCGTAGCGCCTCTTGGTTGACAGGCTATATTTACCGCGTTAGATTCAAGCCATGACCACCGCACATCGCGCCTACCGTTATCGGTTCTATCCCACGCCCGAGCAAGCTGACCAGCTTGCCCGGACGTTTGGCTGTGTGCGGTACGTCTACAACCATTTCCTGCGGCAGCGCACCGATGCCTGGTTCGAGCGTCAGGAGCGCATGGGCTACAACGCCACCGCCAAAGCGCTCACCAGCCTCAAGAAAGAGCCAGACACGGCGTTTCTGGCCGAGGTATCCAACGTCTGCTTGCAACAGTCACTCCGGCATCTGGATCGGGCGTTTAGCAATTTTTTCAAAGGTCAGGCGCGGTATCCCACGTTCAAGAAGAAGCAGCGCAAGCAATCAGCCACTTACATGGCCAACGGTTTTCGTTGGCGCGACGGCAAATTGTGGCTGGCCAAGCAAAAAGACCCGCTCAATATCCGCTGGAGTCGGTATTTTTCCGGCACGCCGAGCAGTATCACGGTGAGTTGTGACACCGCTGGCCGTTACCACGTCAGCTTTTTGGTGGCGGAAGCGGCCACACCACTGCCGGTTACCCCCAAAATGGTCGGCATTGATCTGGGGCTGACGCATCGCGTTATCACCAGTCACGGCGAAAAAGTCCCCAACCCGCGTTTTCTACGCCGTACCGAGCGTAAGCTGGCGCGGGCGCAACGGAACCTGTCGCGTAAACAGAAAGGTTCCAATAACCGCGCCAAAGCGCGGCTTCGGGTGGCTAAGGTACATGCCAAGCTGGCCGACCAGCGTCGCGACGCCACCCATAAACTCTCCACGCAGCTTATTCACGAGAACCAAGTCATTGCTGCCGAGAGTTTGCAAATTAAGAATATGGTCAAAAACCGCTCACTGGCCAAGGCCATCAGCGACGTGGGTTGGCATCAGCTCACGCAACAACTGACGTACAAGGCCGAACGGTACGGGCGTGATTTCGTCCAGATCGACAAGTGGTTTCCCAGTTCGAAACGCTGCTTTCACTGTGGCCATATCACCGAGAAGATGCCACTGAACGTGCGTACTTGGGACTGCCCTGGCTGTGGCACCCAAGGCATTGACCGCGACGTGAACGCTGCTCGCAACATACTTCAATCGGGCAAAGCGATCCTGGCCGGGGCCGACAAGCTCCGCCAGCATGAGAAAACTACCGTGGGACTCACGGGAGGTTAAGCCTGTGGAGCTTGTGTAAGACCTGAGGTGCTATCACCAAGGGCAACGGGCTGCGAAGCAGGAACCTGGAAGGCAACAACCAGGGAATCCCCTTCCTTTCCGTCGTCAGACGGCAGCGCAAGCTGAGGGAGGGGAGGAGGTCAAGCTTGCCCTACGAGAGCAGTATCCTGTCGACACAGCACCACCACAACACGATGGACCAACACTGACCAGTGCTCATGGAACCGCCGGGCTCCGCTGGCTATTCGACCGGCGTGAGCGTTGGGGCCTGACGATGGACGATCTGGGCACTCTTCTGGGAGGCGTCAGTCGTCGCACTTTGACTGGGTGGCAGGCAAAGGTGAACAACGGTGAAACCGTAGAAGTATCCCGGGATATGATGGACCGAATCAGCTTGCTTCTGGGCATCCATAAAGCACTTTCTCTTATTACACCGGCAGGGCATGAAAGCATGGCTAATGAGTGGTTCCAGAAACCCATAGATCTAATGGGGCTGCAGGGACGCTCAATCAAGCGTTACTTGCTGGAACAGGGCTCCATGGAAGCTCTGTACTATATTCGTCGTAATCTGGATGCCATGCGCGGTTAAGGGAGATTAAGTTGGAACACGTTAAACCGCTATGGAAGCACCACCGCGTCATACACAGCAAATACCCACCTATTGACTGCTTTGAAAGCCCGGACTCCATGATTCTTGCTGAACTGGAGTCCGCAACCAGTGATCGAGTTATTCACTGGCCGCGGTACGTCGACAACAAAGATTACCGGGCGGGGCCGGGGTGGGGCGCTGTTATGGCCTCATTCTGCTATCCGTCGGAAGGGCGCTTTAACACCCTATCAAGAGGTGCGTACTACGCTGGAGACAGTCTGGAAACGGCTCTGCACGAATGGATCTATCATTCCGGCAAGATCTGGCGAGGCTTTGGCGTCGGAGTCGACTACTCAGCAGTGGTGCGTTGCTACACCGGGCACGTAGCTGAACCACTGGTTGACCTTCGAGATCAACCCCAGTACATGCACGATACGAACTATGCGCCCGGCCAACAGGAAGCAGCTAACCTCATTAACGCAGATGAGTTCGGCATTCTGTATAGTTCGGTGCGCTCTCCGGGGGCGGAAGCGATCGCATTGCTGAGACCGCCAGCGACAAGCCCCGTTACGCAGGCGGGACACTACTCACTGCACTGGGACGGCGAGCAGTTCACGAAGTATGCCCAGCTTACAGAGTACCGTCCGCTTTAGAGCCAATGCCGTGCCAACCGACAAGAGGCGTATAACAAAACCCTCAAGCAACGATGACTTTAGCCCGGCGCAACTGGCGGAGTTCTTTTAGCTCCTCCGTCCACTTCTTAATGTCGAGCCGATCATTACTATCAGAATTTTGAGCGAGTTCTGTTTTGTCCTTCAAGAGCCGGTTGTTCTCAATTCGCAGCTTAGACAACTCAATAGCGCAGATCAGCTCAACAATCTTGCTTTCTGTTTGCGCCAAAATGCGCTTCTTAACAGCGTCCTCCTCAGACTCGCAGGATTGGCAACCCTCAAGCTCCGGCGTTGCCGGGCAGATCACACGATCGCTAGTGCCAATCACTCCGTCTGATACCAGATCCACTTGCTCAACCCGAGCAGTCTTTGGATCATCCGTTACCGCA
The DNA here is from genome assembly GCF_014897885.1 of Halomonas sp. 3D7M. Taxonomy (NCBI): domain Bacteria; kingdom Pseudomonadati; phylum Pseudomonadota; class Gammaproteobacteria; order Oceanospirillales; family Halomonadaceae; genus Halomonas; species Halomonas sp. 3D7M. The sequence continues at coordinate 14,162 of NZ_JABUZF010000182.1, forward strand.
AACCAGCGGCTACCCCAGTATGCACCCTTGACATCCTCACCGGGCATTTGGAAGGAGTCTTACGCGCATGGTGATAACAAACTCCTTTGTCACAGCCCGTGATGGGCTAGATCACCATCAATCGCTCTGAGATGGCGTCAAAATCTACCTCGGGTTCTTCGCCGTAACTCTCACGGATCACGCCATCCTCACCCACCGACACAAAAACGGTTGAACGCATCCCATTGGGCTTAGTGCGAAAAACAACACTGGTATCCTTTCCCTTGAATTCTTTTTTCAGCGTCTCTTTAAGCTCCTCTACACTTCTGAACAAAAGATCATTCCCAAAGTTCTTAATCTTGAGTGGACGAGGTTCGTACACCACTGAAATCTCCTAAGGAGGGTCTGATTAACGCCTGATTTGTCGCTGAATCGCTTTTCAATTCGAAAAAAAGCCGTTCAAACTCGATTTCGGCGTAATTTTTCCCTTTTTTGTTCGTTTTTTGCCCGTTTCCCGCCGTTTTGGCGGAATTCGGGCGCACTGGCCCTACGCCAGCAAGTATTTTTCACCGATCAGTAAATTGGTGAATGCTGCTAGCAAGTGCAACCGGGTACTGTTTTTGGCCAGGCCGCGATAGCGGACTTTGCTGTAGCCAAAGACCTGTTTGATGTAGCGGAATGGGTGTTCCACTTTGGCCCGAGCACTGGCTTTGAGCTTTTCAGCTTTCAACTGACGGTCATCCATTTTCTTGCGAGAGCCAGGACGTTTAGCAATGAACCAGGATACGTTTTTACGATTTTTATGCTCATCGCGCTTTTGAATCCCAAGATAACCAGCATCACCGAACACGCGCTGCTCGTCACCATGAAAAAGGTTACCGGCGGGCACAATGTCGTGGATGTTGGCTGCCGTGGTATCGATGCTGTGGATCAGGCCGAGCGTGTCATCGACGCCGATGTGCATCTTCATGCCGAAGTACCATTGATTGCCTTTTCGGGTCTGGTGCATCTCTGGGTCACGCTTGCCGCTCTCGTTCTTCGTGGAGCTTGGAGCAGAAATGATGGAAGCATCCACAATGCTACCTTCGCGCAGCATCAGACCGTTCTTCTCCAAGTGTTTGTTCACTTCTTTGAACAACACCTTGCCGAGGCCATGGCGTTCAAGGAAATGACGGAACTTGAGAATGGTGGTTTCATCCGGTAAGCGATCCAACTTCAGGCCGGCGAAGTGCCGCATGGATTCAATCTCGTACAGGGCATCTTCCATGGCCGGGTCGCTGAGGTTATAGAACAACTGCATGCAGTGGACTCGCAGCATGGTCGGCAGGGGATACGGTGGCCTGCCAGTCTGGCCCTTGGGATAATAACGAGCGACCTTCTTCTCCAACTGCTTCCACGGAATCAGTTTGTCCATCCGCTCCAGAAAGATCTCGCGGCGAGTCTTGCGCTTTTTGGTCTGGTACTCGGCTTCGGAGAAGGTGATCTGATCCATGGTGGCAACGAATCCTATGCGGTTGACGATGGCCGTATTATCGCTGATTTTGAGACTTAATCAGAGTCTCCCTAAATATTATTTTCTAAAAAAATTGTTTTAAGTGTGCTGTTTTTTTTAAACGGCTTCGTATTTATTTTTTTATTTTTTGTGTTTTCGAGGTTTAATTTTCTTTTTTGTTTGGTTTTTAATGATGAGGCATTTAACGCTTTCTTGCAATTCTCCAGGTGTGAGCGATACGGCCCCGGTTGCTATCCGGATTCGGATGTCATCAGCGCCGCGCGCGGGATTCAAGCTCTTTGTTCGTTTATAAACCGCTTCACGCTCAGCTAATAACTCAGTGTCAGTTGTCCTCGTCGTCCGGGTTCTTTCGAGCCCTTTACCTGCTCTGAACAAGGCGATATGACCGCCCGAAACCCTCCTGACTTGATATGAAACCAGACGACTCTCTCGGGCGATCAGGTAGATTTTCAAGCTCTGATTGTTGTTAACATGATGATTTCAAAGAAAATTAAAGGAATTGCCAAATGATAATGAATATCATTATTGACTATGGAGGCGTAATTTGAAACACTATGTTGCAAACCTGAAGAGCCTGTGGGCAAGTCCTCAGGTCAGCGACATTGCAGGTATTGCCAGCCGCAAGGAAGGGTTTTAGCAGCCTTATATATGGATTTGCGAGCTGGAATGCGATTCATCGGCAAAATTACTCGTTGATCAGGCTTTCTTCGGCTCAGCGCGCAAGGTCGGTTTTAAGAAGGGTTGACATGGCTCTTGAACGGTAATGATTATCATTGCGATCCTTCGCTTGTATCGTTATAGTGGGTCGATATTACACTTCGGTATTTTTTGCTTTGGATATTTTATTTATATAATTTAGTTGAGTTTTTGTTTTTAGGCTATTTTCAAATGTATTGGATAATAGTTTATTTTTATTAGGTTTTCATATTTTTCAGTCTGGAGTTTTTAAGGTTTTTTATTTCTGTGGAGAGTTGGAAGCTATATATTATTTGGTCCATTTTGTTAGTCAGATTTAACTGGGGTTTGGTTTTTGTAAATTAAATAAGCCATGAATTTTAATAAATAATCAAGTGAAAAGTGTGCCGTGAGCAGGCTTTTAGTACGGAGTTATTACATGAAAGACTCTAGGCCAAGTTGGGTTCAGATGACATTGTTGGCGCGGTTTGATGACTGTTCCGATGATGTTGCCATACGCGATTGTACTTCTGACAGACATCAGGAATACCGTTACGGGGAGCTCTCCCGGAAAGTCTTCAGTATTTCTGGTCAGCTTCGTCCGTTTTACGGTGAGCGGGCGTTGCTCTTGTTGCCTGGTGATTCTCAGTTTGTCTTCGGCTTTCTGGCATGTGTTATTTCAGGGGTCACCGCAGTACCGGTTAATCTGCCGGGGGTTCAGCGGCTGCGACGGGTGCGTCTCATGCTGGAGCATATTCTGCAGGACTGTCAGCCTCGGGTGATTCTGGCCTTGTCTTCATCAAAAGCAGAGCTGGAGAGGATGGGCTGGCATCAAAACCGAACGGTGATTTATCTTGATCAAATCGCTGGTAATGCTCCCGGGATCGATCTGAAAGCTATCCGGGCAGCCTCCGGGCCGATTCTGTTGCAGTACTCTTCGGGTTCGACCGGCAAGCCCAAGGCGGTTTGCAATCATGATGACAATATTCACCACCACCACCAGTTGATGACGGGGATGCACCCGACGATCGACCGTATTCATGTCGCAAGCTGGCTGCCTTTTTATCATGATCTGGGGTTGTTCTACGGTCTGCTGTACCCGCTGCTTTCTGGCGGATGTAGCACTTTTATCCGTCCCAGCCAGTTTATTCGGGATCCGTACAGTTGGCTGGCGCTGATTGATCGTTACCGGGCCAATGTCGTGATGGCTCCTGACTTTGCTTATCAGCTGTGTGTAGAGTCGGTTTCCCCGGCACAGGCGGGTCAGTTGGACTTGTCATGCCTGGAAGAAGCTTTGACGGCTGCGGAGCCGATTCGTCCGGCAACCCTTGATGCGTTTTCGGCTCATTTCGCTTCGTCCGGTTTCAGGCCTGATATGTGGATGACGGGATACGGAATGGCGGAAGCAACGCTGGTGGTCTGCTATCAGGCGAAGGGAACAGCGCTGGTCCGTAAGCGTTTTGATGAGAAGCATTTGGCTGCAGGCAGAGCCGTTGAAAGTCCATGCGGCCGGGAGTTGGTCAGTAGTGGGAACTGTATGGGTTCCTGGACGCTGAAAATTGTCGATCCCGATACCCGGATGGTCTGCGAAGACCGGAAAATCGGGGAAGTATGGATCTCCGGAAACTGTATGCCCCAAGGCTACTGGCAGAACCCCGGTTTAACCGACGAGACGTTTCACGCCCGGTTAGCCGATAGTCAGGATAATCGCAATTATCTGCGCACCGGTGATCTGGCTTTTCTCCTTGAAGGCGAGCTGTTTATTTGTGGCCGAGAGAAAGATGTCGTCATTGTTGCGGGTGAGAATCATATGCCCAACGATATTGAGGCCAGTATCGAAACGTACTGTGAGTTGGTTAATGTTGGTGGTGCGTGTTTTGTGCAGGATGCGGCAAACGGCAAAATCTACGGGATGTGTGAGGTCCATCGCCATACGCCAGTCGAGACGCTCGAAGCCCTGGCAAGAGAGATTTCAGCTTTAGTGCTTGAGCATCATCAGTTATTGCCCGAACAGTTGATACTGGTTACCAGAGGCGGTTTGAAAAAAACTTCAAGTGGCAAGATTCGCCGCAGTCAGATGCTGGCTGACTGGTACGCAAAACAACTCAAACCACTGTTTGTCTCAGAACCGCAAACTGAACCTCTGGCCGGTCAGTCAAATGAAGCCGGTTTGCAAACGACTGATGACTTTGTCTCCGATTCACTGAAAAAATTACTTGGCGGCGACCGGGTCGACGAGTTCCAGGGCTTTGCCGATATGGGGTTGACCAGTCTGGTAGCAACCCGGTGGTGTGCTCAGTTGGCCAGGTATTATCAGTTATCGTTGTCGCCAACAGTCTTGTTTGCCTATCCGAATCTGAAGTCATTGCGTGCATGGTTGGAATCAAAGACTTCACGACTGCCGTCCACACCGTATACGTATTCAGAACCCCAGCTTCGTCAGGTCGCTGTGGTGGCAATCAGTTGTCGCTTGCCCCAGCAAAAATATGCTGCGTGGTCTACGTACGCCGACTGGCTGGCAAAAGGAGAAAATGCGCTGACTCGGGTGGATTCGTCACTGCGTTCCTTCTCTTTGCCTGTTGGTGCAATTGATGACATCGACAAATTTGATGCTGCTTTTTTTGGCATTACTGCAACAGAAGCCAGGCTTATGGATCCTCAACATCGGTGGCTGCTTGAGTCAAGCTGGCATCTGTTTGAGCAGGCCGGATGGTTCCCTGAGAAACAGAAAGGGCAGGCTTTGGGAGTTTTCATTGGTCAGGGTAGTCAGGATTACAGTGATGCGCTGGCTCAGATGAATGACAGTCAGCATGCCAAAAGTTATTTGGCGACCGGCAATAGCCGGAGTGCCGGCTCTGGAAGAATTGCAAAATTTTTCGGCACCCGTGGACCTGCCATCACTATTGATACTGCTTGTTCGTCATCTCTGGTTGCAGTTGATATGGCTGTGGATTATATCCGCTCTGGAAAAGGGAGGACGGCCATAGCCGGCGGTGTGAACTGCTTGCTTTCCTCTCAGACAGAACTGGCTCTGCAAAATGCAGGGATGCTCTCTCCCAATGGTCGATGTGCAACCTTTAGCCATGATGCTGATGGGTATGCCCGAGCGGAAGGGATGGGGTTGTTACTGTTAAAGGATTATCAGCAGGCGCGGCAGGATGGAGATCCGGTTCTTGCGGTGATTGAAGCTAGCGGAGTTGCTCAGGATGGAGAAAGTAGTAGCCTGACAGCACCGAACCCATTGGCGCAGCAGGCACTGCTTCAGGAGGTCCTCGAGCAAAGCGGGGGGAGCATCGATGATCTTGATGCGATTGAGCTACACGGTACCGGCACCTCTCTTGGGGATCCGATTGAGCTGAGTGCTATAGATGGCGTGTATGGTTGTCGCCAGGAGCCACTGCATTTAACCGCAGCCAAATCGCAGTTCGGTCATCTAGAGTCAGCAGCGGGTGTTGCAGGCGTGATCCGCGCAATCGCCCAGATGCAGCATCAGTGTCTGTTTGGTCACCCGACTTTTGATCGGCCTAATCCGCACCTTCAACCCTGGCTGAGCCGCTATTGCTTCAGCCGGCATAGCCAGCCGAAATGCCTGAAACGAATGGCTGTTAGTGCGATGAGTTTCACCGGAACGCTGGCTCACCTTATCCTGCGTCATGAGCCCGAGCGTGAGCATCCAGTCAAGTCTGCACAGCATCAGGCAGCGGCTATTTGTTATCTGCCATTGGCGGCCGCGGACAGGGATGCTCTCCGACGATACGCCCATCAATGGGCCGAGGTATTAAGTGAGCATCCCGATGAGCGGGGTCAGCTTCTGGATGCATGGTTGTGTCATCGTTCTCATCAGTTGCCGGTACGAGCCTGCATAGCGTATCAGGGGGCAGAGCAACTGATCGCAGCACTATTGGAGTTTTCGGCAGATCCGCAGGCTTCAGCGCCCGATACTTTGGTGGGGCAAACACTGCCTTCCCCCATCCGTGCGTGGGTCGATGGGGCATCGTATGACTGGTCACTATTGGCGGGTCAGCATACTTTTTCCGTAGCAACCCGCATGGCATTACCTCTTTATCCGTTTGCTAAGGAGGCGTATTGGGCCACGTCTGAGCCGGGCTTGTCGCACCCGCTATCGGCGTCAGTCACACTGCTGGCGGACGTTGACCGGGAAGCCTTCTTGCGCCAATGGCTTGCGGATACCTTGATGCTGGATGCTGAAGCTATTGGTGAGGCCGATGATTTAATCGGCATGGGCATTGATTCTCTTCAGATGATGGACCTGGTTGACGAGGCAAAAAAACTGGGAATTTGTCTCGACTTGGCCCGCATGTATGAGTCCCCCACAGTGCAAGACTGGCTGAAGTTGATGCAGGGAAGCAGGACGGAAGGATTCTCCAAAGCGGCAGGCGGGATGCCTCAGGCTAACAGTAGCGAACGGTGGCTTGGTAAACCTTTTGAGTTGACCGGCGTTCAGCAAGCATACTGGCAGGGGCGTAACCGGGATCAGGTCTTGGGGGGGGTTGCCTGCCAGGTCTATCTGGAGCTGAATCAGCCGGAACTCGATGGCGCACGCCTTAATCGTGCACTTGAGGCGCTCACGCTGCGGCACAGTATGCTGCGGTTACGCATGCAGCCGGATGGACGGGGGATCATTACCGATCAGCCGGCGCCTCAAGTGACAGAGCATCAGTGGCAGGACTGCGATGGTCGGCAAGCGCTGGCCAGGCAGATGGCATTGCGTGAACAGTTGCAATCACAGGTGCTCGATTTAGAACAGCAATCAGGGCTGTCGGTTCATGTCAGTCATACAGCCCAAGGCAGTCGGTTACATATCAATATTGATATGGTTATTGCCGATGCGTTGAGCATTCATATCCTGGTGCAGGAAATGGCTCGCTTCTATGCTCAGCCACCACAGGCTGGGTTATTGGAGGCTACGGAACATTTCCCGCGTTATTTACACCACATGGCAACTCGGAATGGCAGTAAGGACGCCCGTCAATACTGGTTGGAGCGAATTCCGGATCTGCCAGGAGCCCCCGCTTTACCGATGGCAAAAAGGCCGGAAGCGATTGCGGTTCCCGTATTTTCTCACCGCGACTGGAGGTTGCCGCAGGCACATTGGCAAGCTCTGAAAGAGACCTGTCGCCATCACCGTGTTACCCCGTCCATGTTACTGGCCGCTTGCTATGCTGAAACGCTTCGTGGCTGGAGTGAACAGCCGGATTTTTGTCTCAATCTGACGATTTTTAACCGTCGTTTCGATGCGTTTGATATTTCAGATATGGTTGCTGATTTTACTACGCTGATGCTGCTGGAATGTCACAGAACGGCTTCTGACACCTTGCTGGATAACGCGCTTGGCCTGAATCAGACATTCATGAGAAATCTGGATCACAGCCAGTATGATGCCGTGCAGGTACTCAAGGAAATGTCACGCCAGCATGGGGCGCAAGTGACAATGCCGGTAGTGTTTACCAGCAATCTGGGCCATGATTTTCTTGAGGGCAGCGCGCTGGGAACCCTGGACTATATTGTGTCTCAGACCCCTCAGGTGTGGATTGACTGTCAGGTTATGGAGCAGCATGGCGAACTGATTGTCAGCTGGGACACGGTAGATGACCTCTTTCCGCCACAGATGCTCGATCAGATGTTTGGCTTTATGGGAGCGCTGATTTTCTCCTTGTCGGAAGATTCGGCCCGATTGCATCAGCCCGTCGAGCATTATCTGAATCCGCAGCAGCAGCAACTTCGTGAGCAGCGTAACCGGCAGGAATTGGTGGAATTCCAGCCGCGGACCTTGCACGGACGATTTTTTGATCGGGCACGACGCTGTCCCGATAACATTGCCGTGATCGATGAGAACGGATCGCTGACATACCGCCAATTGGCAGCGCAGTCCGAATCGCTGGCAGATCAGCTCTTCGAGCGGGGAGTGTGTGTCGGTGACCGGGTTGCGATCTTATTGCCGAAAAGCCGGTCTCAGGTCGTTGCTGTACTGGCAACTCACTTGCTCGGAGCGGCTTACGTCCCTTTAGATGTTGAACAGCCGCTTCCCCGGTTAAAGCAGATAATCGATCAGGCGAGCCCTCGTTGTATCGTGGTCGATGAGCAGGGTCAGGAATTGCTGTCCGGGCTGGGTGGTATTACGCCAGAATCTCTAGTCAGTGTCGAAGTGCTGGTTCATCCCGGAGCGCCAGGGAAACCGGATTCCTCCCCGCGTCTGTGGCCACGATTTTTGCCCACACAGCATGCCTATATTATATACACCTCGGGCTCAACCGGAATACCGAAAGGGGTGGTCGCGACCCACCAGGCAGCGGCGAATACAATCGACGATATTAATGCCCGTATTCAGATGCGTGTCAGTGACCGGGTTTTTGCGCTGTCTGCGCTGAACTTTGACTTGTCAGTCTTTGATATTTTCGCGCCGCTTTCGGTGGGCGCTGCACTGGTGATGCCTAATTCAATGCAGCTCCGGGAAGCCAGAACCTGGTTGCAGGCCATGGAGCAGCATCAGGTCACCGTCTGGAACTCGGTCCCGGCAATGTTCGATATGTTGCTGATCGCTGCCGAACGTACCGATGCCCGGATTTTGCCGGGCTCACTGCGACAAGTGCTGTTATCCGGAGACTGGGTTGGTCTGGATCTCCATCCGCGTCTGAAAGCTTTGAGTACACAAACTCGTATAGCCGCGTTGGGTGGCGCGACAGAAGCCGCGATCTGGTCGAACTGGTTCGATATTGAGACTGTGCATCCCGAATGGAAAAGTGTCCCTTACGGATATTCCCTCAGCCATCAGTATTACCGGGTGATGGATGAAAGTCGCCGGGATTGTCCGGATTGGGTTGCCGGTGAACTATGGATCGGTGGTGAAGGGGTTGCTGTCGGGTATTTCAATGATCCACAGAAAACCGCTGATCAGTTTGTGATTCATGAAGGGAAAAAATATTACCGTACTGGTGATATGGGACGCTTCTGGCCCGAGGGCATCATTGAGTTCATCGGGAGGCGCGATAATCAGGTCAAAATCCGGGGTTACCGTATCGAGTTGGGAGAAATCGAGCATGTAGCTGCTCAATATCCCGGAGTTAAGCGGGCCGTTGCACTGGTCACCGAACAGTCGGGTCAGCAGATACAACTGATGGTACAGACAGATACCTCGGTAACGGATACATCGTTTGTCCGAGCCAGGGGGGGCGAAGCGGCATTGGCCGCTTCGCGGTTGTCACCGATGCAGTGGTTGACGCTGGAAGATGCCGGGGGAACAGAGGTTGAAATTACGGCCTACATTGCCGATCGGATCCTCCGGCAGCTTTTGGATCGCAGCGGTCAGGTGACGCCGTGTTCTCTGGATGCTGACGAATGGTGTGCTGCACTGTCTGTGGCTGATTCGTACCGGGTTGTGATTGAGGCGTGGCTGAAGTTGTTGGTTCAGACCCGGCGATGGCAGCAACAGGCAATGCAGTTTACCCCGACAGAAACTTTTGTTGAGTTGGCCGACAGGTTGCCGGTTGATGAGGTCGCGCCCTCATACCAGGGACTACTGACGGCACTGGAAAACCGGGTGGACTGGTATGCCGGTTTGCTACAGGGACAGGTCGGTGCGCTAGAACTGCTGGATGACCCGGACCTGACACCTGAAGTGCTGGTTTTGAACCATCCGGAGTTGCCTCAGGTGATCTCGTATCTATGTACGTCAATCACCCAATTATCCGCGCAATTGGGCCGGCCGGTGAATGTTGTTGAACTCAATGGCCGTGAAGGGCGACTGGCAGGTGCGATACTGAGCCACTGCGATCCGGAGCATGTCCGTTACCGGGTCACTGAAAGTGCTGCATCCATGCGAGAGAAAGCTGTCTTCCGGCTGGCGGGGTTTGGTGAGCATGTCCAGGTGCTGCCGCTCTCTGCATGTGAGCCTCTGGCTGCGGATGTAGTGATTAGCAACAACGCTTTGCACCGGTTTGCCAATATCAATCATGGCATTGATTCGTTGGCCGGCTTACTGGCTCCAGGCGGGCATTTTATGGTGCTGGAAACCCAACATTTAAGTCCGTTAGCCTGGCTGACGGTTTGTTTGTTGCAGCCAGAGTTGTTCTCGGGGCAGGCCGGAGCGTTTGAAGATAGCCGAGAGGGCGATTGTACACCGCTTCTGAATGCTCAGGATTGGGAAATAGGTCTGGCCTATTCATCGCTGGAGACTGAGCTGTGTGTCAGCAGTCATCGAGGTGATTTAGTGCTCTTGTCTGGCCGTCAGTCCGGTGAGGTTCTTGTTGAAGATACCCGGCAACTGGAAAGCTGGCTGGCACAGCATTTACCTGCCTATATGGTACCGAAGCGGGTTACTCTGTGTGAATCGATCCCGCTGACGGCGAATGGTAAAGTCGATCGAAAACAACTCCTCGCACAGGTGCAGCCGACCATCGAAGCTGTCGCTGCGAATGGAGAAGCCTGCCAGACGGAGAACGAATCTCTGGTTGCAGACATTTGGCATTCTGTGCTGGGTGTTAATGTCGACCGTCACAGCAATTTCTTCCAGCTCGGAGGCGACAGTCTGCACGCGACACGAATTGTGGCCGCGCTGGATGAAGCCGGTATCAGGGATGTCAGGCTGGCAGATCTGTTCAACCGCCCGGTATTGCAGGAGTTTGCCCGCCATCTGAAACGGGATGAGTCTGAGAATAGACCCGCATTTGAGTTGCTGCATCATCAGCAGGAGCTGTATCAGCCGTTTGTTCTGACGGATGTTCAGCAGGCGTACATTACCGGTCGCCAGGAAGGGCTGGTCATGGGCGGCGTCGGAACCCATTTCTACTCAGAGTTTGAAGATGATCAGCTTGATATCGAACGGTTCAGGCAGGCTCTGATGCGGGTGATTGAGCGTCATCATACCCTGAGAATCGTATTTGATGAGCCGGGCGAACAGCGATTTTTACCCACAGCGCCGCATTGTCCGTTGGATGTCATAACCTGTAAAGATGAAGTTTGGGATGAAACGGTTGCCCGGATGCGGAGCGAGTTATCGCACAAAGTGTTGGATCCGACCCAGTGGCCATTGTTCCATCTGACGGTGATTGTGTCCGATCAGGGCCAGAAGCGTCTTTGTGTTGGTCTGGATAATGCGATTCTCGATGGCCTGAGTATGCGGATTTTCTTTGCTGAACTGGGTATGTGCTATCGCGACCCGGAGGTGACCTTACCTGCGCTGGGTGTGACATTCAAAGACTATCAGGATCAGGTTTATGCCCGGATTTCAGCCGGTGACCAGGAAAAGTCACAGGATTACTGGAGGGCCCGTTTAGCCAATCTACCGGACGCACCGCGGCTGCCGTTGGCGAAAGAGCCAAATCAGCTGAGCAGGCCTCGGTTTGTCCGCCGTAAGTCGGTTCTTCCTCGAGAACAGTGGCAGAAACTGACTGACAAAGCACGCGGGCTGGGGGTTACGCCGTCCTGTCTGCTGCTGAACAGCTACGCCAGTGTGCTGGCCAGTTGGTCTGAAAACCCAGCGCTGAGCATCAATGTCACATTGTTTGATCGTAGGCAGGTTCATGCTGATATTCACCACATTATGGGTGATTTTACTTCACTGCTGTTACTTGAAACGGTGCAGCATGAAAGCGAATCCTGGCTAGCAGCTACCCAGCGGTTACAACAACGGTTATGGCAGGACCTGGAGCACGCAGATGTTTCAGCGGTATGGGTGCTGCGCCAGTTGGCAGAGTTGAGGCAGGTCAGTGATGTCAGTATGCCGGTGGTCTTCACCAGTGCGCTTGGTGCCGATACGGCTCTGGATGAAAGTTCGCTCCTGAGTCCGGCCAATACGGTATGGGGTGTTTCGCAGACACCTCAGGTGTGGATTGATCACCAGGTCTATGAGCATGACGGTGCGTTGCACTTTAACTGGGATGTCGTCGAATCTTTGTTCCCGGAGGGAATGATCGATGCCATGTTCACCGCCTATTGTACTTTGTTGACGCATTTGACTGACCACGACTGGCATCAGCCCTGTGTGATCGGACTGCCGCCGCAACAGCATGCTGCGCGCGAGCGGGTGAACCAAACCCATGGTGAGCTTCCCGGGCATGCTATGCATGAAGCCGTCTATCAGCAGATGCTGTCCCGCCCCGATCAGGTGGCGGTGGTTCTGGATGCGCATTCCGTCAGCTATGGCGCATTGCATCAGTGGGTCAGCCAGGCTGCCTCCGTGCTTGAAAAGGAAGGCGTTCGAGCGGGTGAATGTGTCGGGGTGATGTTACCCCGCTCTGTTGAGCAAGTCGTTGCTGTACTTGCGATTCAGTGGATTGGCGCTGCTTATGTCCCGATTGCGGCGGACTGGCCGGAATCTCGGGTTGCATCGGTGTTGAATCAAGCCGGGATCAGCCGGGTGATCGTCCGATTGTCGTGCTTACTTCCTGGGGATGCACGTGCTGTGGTGATCCCTGAATATTCGTCGCAGTCGGCTCACTTACTGGCTCCGGTTCCCCGTCATGCCGATGATCTGGCCTATGTCATCTTTACCTCTGGCAGTACCGGAGAACCCAAAGGGGTAGCGATTACCCATGGGGCGGCGATGAACACGATTCTGGCGATCAACCACCAACACCAGGTTAGCAGTCAGGATGCGGTATTGGCGCTGTCGGCGCTGTATTTTGATCTGTCGGTCTACGATATCTTCGGGCTACTGTCTGCAGGGGGGAAAGTGGTCCTGATCCGGGATGAAGAGAGCCGGGATGTGGCTGTCTGGCTGAGGCTCTTGCAACAACATCAGGTCTCTTTGTGGAATACCGTTCCTGCTCTGATGGATATGCTTTTATTGCGGGCGACGCAGCAGGATCTGGAATCGTTACGTTGTGTGATGCTGTCTGGAGACTGGATTCCTCTGGCACTGCCCGACAGACTGAAAGCGTGTAATCCGCAGGTCAAACTGGTTTCCATGGGTGGCGCGACCGAAGCGTCGATTTGGTCAAACTACTGGCTGGTGGAATCTGTTGACCCTGCGTGGAAATCTATCCCATACGGGTTTCCGTTGCAGAATCAGAAGTTCAGGGTCGTGAATGAATGCGGCAATGACTGCCCTGACTGGGTGAGTGGAGAGCTCTGGATCGGAGGAGAGGGGGTCGCACTCGGTTATATCGGGAATGAGGTCTTAACCGGGAAGCAGTTCTGCCAGTTTCAGGGAGAGCGCTGGTACCGAACCGGAGATTCGGGCCGTTACTGGCCGGACGGAAGGTTGGAGTTTCTGGGACGCCGGGATCAACAGGTGAAAATTGCCGGGTTGCGGATTGAACTCGATGAAATCAGTCAGGCGCTTCGTTGTTGTCCTCAGGTGGAAGATGCTCTGGTCATGGTCGAGCCGCATGCAAGTCGCCCCCGAATTCATGCTTATTTGCTGGCGTCAGCATCACTGGATTTTGTTGAAGTCGAGCAGACGTTGAGACGTTACTTGCCGCCTTACGCGATGCCGGACGGATATGCGGTGCTGAGCCAGTGGCCGCTGACAGCTAACGGGAAAATCGATCGTAAACAGTTGAGCAATATGAAACTCCTTGAATTGCAGTCGACGGAGTTTGTGGCGGCAACGACCCCGGAGCAGTGCCTGTTGACCGAAGCTCTGGCCGAGATACTGGGCCGTTCGGAACCGATGAGTATCCACGACAATTTCTTTGCCATTGGCGGTGACTCTTTTGCTGCTATTCAACTGACGGCCTGGCTGGAGAAACAGCACCAGATCAAGCTGCCACTGCAAAGCGTATTTAATCTGCAGACCATTGGCCGGCTTGCCCAGGAGATTGCAATACCCGATCAGAAAACACCCCGATTCGAATATGAGGAAGGATCGATATGATATCAGAGACAGTCAGGGTAACGCCGCTTGCTTTATTGCAACAGTTAGAGGCTCAGAATGCCGAGTTCTGGCTGGAAGACGGAGCGCTCAGGTTCAGGGCTCCTCAGGGGATAATCAATCCGGAAATCACCGCTCAACTGAAAGCATGCAAACCAGAATTGATCGCTTTGCTGAAAGAGCGGGAGCTGGGGCTGAAGCTGACACCGGCCAGTGATCCCCAGGACAGGTACCAGCCATTTGCCATCAGTGATGTTCAGGCCGCTTATCTGATTGGGCGGCAGAATATTTTTGAGTATGGGGGCACTGGTTGTCATGGCTATTTCGAAATTGAATTTGGAAAGCTCGATCACAAGGCGTTAAGCCGGGCGTGGAACAGGCTGATCGAACGGCACGATATGCTAAGAGCTATTGTGATGGGTGATGGACAGCAGAAAATTTTACCGCAGGTTCCTCAATTTAACATCGGTTACCGACAGGGCTCAGAAGCGCGCTTCGCCTACCGTGAGGCCATGTCTCACCGGGTTTATCACACCGAAACCTGGCCATTGTTTGACTTGGCGGTATCGTCGTCGGATGGCGTGTCGTATCTGCATTTCAGTATCGATTTGTTGGTGGCTGACTTTCTCAGTATTCAGATTGTCCTGTCAGAATTGCTGCATCTCTATCACCATCCGGATTTGGTGTTACCTCCCCTGTCACTGAGCTTTAAAGATGTCATTGAGTACGAGAGACGGCAGAAATTGACGGTGAAATACGGTCGGGCCCGTCAGTACTGGCATGAACGTATAGATGAGCTGCCATCCTGCCCGGCCCTGCCACGGGCCGGGGCGAGCATTGATACGGCTATGACAGTCGAAACCAGGGATCGTGCGTCTGATAGAGCGCCGGGGTTCACCCGCTATGAAGCTATTTTTTCCCCGGCTGAGTGGCAGGCGCTTGAGTCGCAGTGTCAGCAACAGGGAGTAACACCTTCCTCATTGCTGATGACCCTTTATAGCGAAGTGATTGCCCGCTGGTCTGATAGTCAGCATTTTTGTCTCAATCTGACAGTGATGAATCGTGAACCGATGCATCCTGATCTCATGCGTATGGTTGGTGACTTTACCAGCGTTAACCTGTTGGAAGTCGATTTACGTGAGCGCAGGCCATTGGCAGAACAGGTGAGGATACAACAGAACCAGTTGTGGCAGGACCTGGAACATAAAGTATTCAGTGGAATCGAAGTCGTTCGCGAACTGGCTCGAAAACATGGGGCAGAGTATGCGCGAATGCCGGTGGTGTTCACCAGCGCACTGGTCGGTAACCAGCGTGAACAGGTTTCGCAGACCATGTCTCATTACGATATGGGTCTGGAAATGGTCTTTGGCATCAGCCAGACCCCGCAAGTCTGGATCGACTGCCAACTGATGACTCGTGATCAGCGTCTGTGTGTGAACTGGGATGTTCTGGATGGTATTTTCCCTCCTCACATGATCGAATCGATGTTTGCTGCATTTGAAAATGCTATCCGTAATGTACTTGTAGAGGGCGAAACCGCCTGGCGGAATCCGGTCGGGATTCCGTTGCCGCAGCGACAGCAAGAAACACGCCGGCAGGTAAATGACACGCAGCATCCGATGCCAGATGTCATGTTGCATCAATTGGTATTGCAGCAGGCGATAGAGACCCCTGATGCGATAGCACTGAAGACGCCACAGCGTCAGCTGACGTATCGGGAGCTGGTTGCTGAAGCGCAGCAACTGGCTACTCGTCTGCCCCGCAGTCAACGAGTGGCCGTTGCCATGGAAAAGAGTGCGCAGCAGGTTGTCGCGACACTCGCCATTTTGCTGGCCGATGGGGTTTATCTGCCTCTGGATATTAGCCAGCCGATGGCACGTATCGGTCAGATCCTGTCCAATGCTCAGGTTGATCTGGTGTTGACCGACCATGAGGAGCTTGCCTGCCGCTTCACGGAAGACGGTTTTAATGCCATGAACATTCTCTCCGAAGGCGGGCTTGCTGACGGTGAACAAATTCAACCGGTCAATGTCTCGTCAACGACAGAGCGTCTGGCCTACATTATTTATACCTCTGGTAGTACAGGCACACCCAAAGGGGTGATGGTGAGTCATCGGGCTGCCGTTAATACTGTGCTGGATATCAATCGCCGTTTCCAGATTACCGGACAGGATGTGGTATTGGGGCTGGCGAAGTTAAGTTTTGACTTGTCTGTTTACGACATCTTCGGCACCTTGGCCTGCGGCGCGACGCTGGTCCTGCCAACGGAAGATGCACTGAAAAACCCGGCGCTTTGGGCCCGGCTGATTCAGACCCATAAGATCACCGTATGGAACTCCGTCCCGGCACAAATGAATATGCTTACCCGCTATTTGGCGGATGAAGCTTGTGATACAGACCATTCACTGCGGATAGTGATGATGTCCGGAGACTGGATTCCTGTCGATTTGCCGCAAGAAATTGCCCGCAACTATCCGGCCGCGGCCATATTTAGTCTGGGCGGGGCGACGGAAGCCGCAATATGGTCCATTTTCTATCCTGTTGATCCGAAAGCTTGCTATGGCACCTCAATCCCTTACGGCCGCCCGCTGGCAAATCAAGTGTTTATGGTCCGTGACGCTCACGGGCGTCCTTGTCCGGACTGGGTTGCCGGTGAATTATGTATCGGCGGGGTTGG
>NZ_JABUZF010000182.1:30879-47838 GCF_014897885.1 Halomonas sp. 3D7M
GATCAAGAGAAGACTCAGCATCATTTCTTTTCTGATGAAGAGAGCGGTCTGCGCTGGTATCGCACTGGTGACCGGGGTTATTACCGGGATGATGGTGTGCTGGTATTTGTCGGTCGTAATGATCACCAGATTAAAATTCGCGGTCACCGAATTGAACTGGGAGAGATCGAATCGGCGCTGGAACAGCAACCGAGTGTTTCGCAGGCGGTGGTGATTGCCCGAGGTGAAAAGCACCAGCGCTATCTGCAGGCGTATGTGCAGCCCGGCGTTGCGGCGCAGCCGGATCAGTTTCAACAATTGTCCGGCCAGTTCAGCCAGACTCGGCAGCACCTTGACGAACTGGCCGGCCGCATTCGTCAGGCAACAGACCTGGCAGCTGTTGAAGATTTTGTCTGTCACCTGGATCAGGTTGCACTCCTGCACATGAATCAGGCGCTTCAGGAAAGTGGCGGGTTGGCGCAGGGAGAGTCAAAAACCTTACCTCAAGTAATGTCTGAGGGGAACTATGCGGCGCGCCATGAGCCTTTGCTCAGTCGCTGGATGATGGCTTTGCAGGCACACGGGCTGGCGACTCAGACGCGGGGGCGTTATCGGCTTACCCGAGGCGTAGACGCTGCAGAAATCGAGCGTTGTTGGCAGGGTTGTTATCAGGCGCTTGAACGGCTTGGCGGGGATAAAGGTCTGGTCGGCTACCTGGAGCGGAGCAGTCAGTGCCTGCCGGAACTGCTTCGGGACACTGCAGACCCTCTGGATCTGTTGTTCCCGGAAGGGAATCTGGATGTTGCAACAGCCGCCTATCAGAACAATCTGCTCAGCGTCATGATGAATAGAATGTTGGTTACGGCGACATTGGAGAAAGTTGCGCATCTTGGAGAAGTGCAACGTCCGATCCGTATTCTGGAAATCGGTGCCGGTGTCGGGGGAACCAGTAATGAGCTGATCCCGGCGCTGGCGGGTAAACCGGTCGAATATACTTTTACCGACGTCTCGCCGTTTTTCCTCAATGCAGCCAGAGAGCGTTATGAGGACTATGACTTCATTCGCTATCGACTGTATGACTTCAATCGACCAGCGCTGGCACAGGGTCTGGACTGTGGTCAGTTCGATATAATTGTGTCCTCGAATGTGCTGCACAATGCGGTGGTAGCCCGTGAGGGACTGCATCACCTGCGTGAACTACTGTCTCCTGGTGGCTGGTTGCTGGTTATTGAAGCGACCCGCGACAATTATCAGCTGATGACTTCGATGGAATTCAAACACGGCCTGACAGAACATCAGGATGAGCGTTTGGAACTGAACTCGCCATTTATGCCGCAGGAGCGTTGGTTACAGGCGATACGGGATGTTGGCGGTGATTGCGTGTATGCCTTTCCGGATCCGCGGGAGGTGCTGCATCAGCTCGGACAGAGTTTCATGATGGCGCAGTTTAATAGCGGTAAGGCGCGCTGCGATAAAGCCGTGCTGACCGAAATGCTGGCGACCCGATTACCTGAACACATGCTGCCGGGGCAGTTGGCGATCATGGGCAGCCTGCCGTTGACGGCCAACGGGAAACTGGACCGCAGTGTTCTACCCGAAATAATGGTGGAAGAGCATGAAAGCACACTGAAAACGACAGAACAGCTGGATTCTTTGGCGCTGACGTTGCTGACGACCTGCCGGGAAATTATTGGCAATCCGGCTATGTCTGCCAGTGATGACTTTTTCAGTGCCGGTGGGGATTCTCTGCTGATTACACAATGGGTCAGCCGGATCAGGAAAGAGTTGGGTGAAGATCGGGTTCCATGGGAAGGTACTTTGCGCCAGGTATTGCTTACACCGACAGTGCTTGCACTGGCCGAGTTCTTACGTCAGCAGACTGCGATGGGAAATGCCTCGGACTCCGATGCAACGCAAAAACCCTCACTGCAGTCTCCCATGCAACTGCTGAAAGCGGGATCGGGAGATCCGGTGATAGTCATTCATGATGGCAGCGGAACCGTGATGCCTTGCCTTAACTTGATCGAACAGCTGAAAGCGCCGGTCTACGGTGTCAGTGTGACGGATCATCAGCATTATCTGGCCCTGCCGCAAGAGACGCTGATTGTCGATCTTGCGTATCAGTATAAAACGCTGATTGCGGAGCAGCTGGATCTAGAGCAATGCCACATTTTTGGTTTCTGTATGGGCGGTCTGATCGCCTTTGAACTGGTAAGGCAGTGTCTGGATGAGGGGATAACTGTCAGTTCGCTGACCATTGCCAGTAGTTATCAGATCCCTTATCTAGTCAATGACCCTATGATGACCGATTTGGCGCTGGCTAAAGAACTTGGTCTAGGAAACCCGTGGCCAGAACTTGAACTGGCAGAACTGGAGGAAACGTATCTGGCCGTTCTTGAGGATAAACCTTCGGCGGTTTGTCCTGCTGATGTAGTGGCTTGTGCCGGGCGGCTAGGTTATACAAAACTCGCGGAATCTTATCTGCCATACGCACAGTCTCCGGAGCATGAGCGGGTTGGGATGTTGCAACGTCTGCTTGAACAGCACCCGGAACCAGGCATGCGTAACTGGGATATTCGCAGTATGTACCCGGTGTTCCATCATAGTGTTCAGGCAGTGTCCCATTATCAGCCGGCTTTCTATTGCGGTGATCTGACATTTGCATGTCAGCAAGAGCCGACTTATCTGTTGCCGACGCTGAAAACCGACATGCTTGCCTTCTGGCAGGAGTTCGGCTTGGGGGAAATCGCGCACATCCCGCTGAGTGGTGATCATTTTACCTGTATGCAACATGGAGCGGTCGAACCTCTGGCTGAGGCTCTGAATCAGCGTGCAGCATGTGAGGTGCCACATGGCTGAAATTGCAGTTTTTGGTGGCATGGGTGAAGTCGGGAGCTATGTGGTTGAAGCGCTCAGAGCTTTGGGATATCACCCTGCGATTATCGGGCGCCAGCCTCGCCCCGAGGTAGCGAATTATCAACGGGCGGATCTGTTTGATGCCCGGCGGGTTGAGGAAATCTGCGCTTCCCACGATATGGTGATCAACGCTGCGGGTCCGGCGGCGGTGATTCGGGATCACGTCGCACGGATCGCCCTTCTGAAGGGGGTTCCCTACGTTGATGTAGGGGGTGAAGAAGATGTATTTACCTCTCTTGCTGAAAGACAGGGTCAGGCTTCATCCCCTTGTGTTTTGGGGGCCGGGTTTGTTCCTGGCTTCAGTTCGCTGCTGGCATACCTTGTCCGGAAGAAAATGCAGCGTGTGGATAAATTTGAACTGTATGTCGGTGGTATCGAAGTTTTCACCCCCACCTCCGCGAAAGATTTTCTTGCCAGCCTGAGTCAAAGGGAATCTTACAGCGGTTGTGGTGTGGTCGGTGGCCGGATCACTCGAATTGCCACCAGAGAAGGGGTGGCGCCGATACCAGGAGCCCCGGTCTTCTCGGCTTTACCTTATCTGAGTGCGGAACATCAGAGAGTCGCGCGGTCATTGTCATTCGATCACTATCGGGCCTATAACCTGATCGCCGATAAGCACTTGGTGCTTGCGGATCAGGGAGATCCGTCTGGCCGTTTGAATGCGCTGGTGGCGGCCAGTGAAGCGCTTACATCTCAGCATGGAACGCAACAGTACTGTGTGGTGCATGCCCGGGGCTGGCTGGCTGATCAGCCGGTCCGGTTTGAGCTGAACTGCCGGTTCGATAACGGCTACCGACTGACGGGCTGGGTGGCAGCCGTGACAGCCGACCAGTTGATCCGACGGAGCCGCCGGCAGCGCCCGAGCCTATGCTGGCTATCTGAAGCTGTCGAGATTGAATCCTTGCTGGAGCAACTGTCGCAGGCGAATCTTTTCCGTCATTGGGAAATGTCATTGACCCCGGATGAAGAGGTCGTGTTTGAGGAGGGAGTTTTATGACGACGAGACCTGTAAGCCAGGCGTCCACTAAAACCTATCGGGTGATTGTTTGCGGAACGTTATTCGGTCAGGTCTATCTGTCGGCCTTTCAGCGACATTTTCCTCAGTTTGAACTGTCGGGTATCCTCGCTCGTGGAAGTGAACGATCACAACTCCTGGCCGACCGGTACGGGGTTCCCCTGTATCAGAACGTAGAGCAGTTACCGGATGATATCGACATTGCCTGTGTGGTGGTGCGATCAGCCATTGTAGGCGGGCAGGGAAGTGAGCTTGCTACCTCGTTGCTGGCGCGGGGAATTCACGTCTTGCAGGAACACCCGGTTTACGAAAAAGATGTGGTGGAATGTCTAAAGCTGGCCAGAGAAAAGGGTTGCCAGTATCAGATTAATACCCATTATCCGACGGTGCCGGCAGTTCAGCATTTCATTGATTATTGTCAGGCCGCGAAGCAGAGCCAGCAACCCTTGTTTATTGAAGCCACCTGTGGTGTTCAGGTCATTTGTGGATTGCTGGATATACTCTCCCGTGCGCTGGGATGTGTTGCTCCCTATGAATTCTATGCCAGCCCCAGACTCCCTGCCTCCTTGCACCGTAAGGCCCGCTGTACGCCGCCGTACCAAGTGGTTCAAGGAATCTTTGCCGGGGTTCCGCTGACACTCAAGATCCAGAATCAGCTCGACCCGAATGATCCGGATAATCACTTTCATATCATGCATCGCATCACGATAGGTCTGCCAAGCGGGAACCTGATGCTAGTGAACACGCACGGTCCGGTGTTGTGGAACCGGACCTTCTATATCCCCCGCCATGAAACCCGGCAAGGTGTGCGGGAACTCGTCGACAAGCAGCAGGCTGGTGATTTTTATACGCCACCGCTCTGCGAAGTCATCTATCAGGGTAGCGCTTCACTGGAAGAAATTCTGGAGCGGCACTGGTCACAGGCGATTCGCAGTGCACTGCGTCAGTTTGCCTCCCAGATTGAGCAACCTTCGCCTAAAACTGCCCAGAGCCTTTTATCCCAAGCTGCAGTCTGGAAATCGCTGATGAGCTGTGTCGGGAATCCTGAAGTCATTCAGGCAGCCGCACCGGTCCGGACTCAGCCGGATATTCAGCAATGGTTAACGGCCTACGACCAAGGAGGGCAGTATGCATAAGCAACTGAGACTGGTTAAACCTGGAACGAGACGCCAGTTGATCTGTTTTCATTTTGCTGGCGGTAACGCCGAATATTTTCTGCCCTGGAAAAATCATCTTGATGCACAGACTGCGGTTTATGCGGTGCAACTGCCAGGTCGCGGTCAGAGGCTGGCGGAAGGGCTGAAGACCTGCCTACACCAGTGTGCGGATGAGGTGGTCGGCAGTTTGGCGATGTTACCTCAGCGGCCTACGTTTTTCTTTGGACACAGTATGGGGGCCACCCTGGCATTTGAAACGGCGCTACGGTGGGAAAAACGCGGCCAGTCACTGGAGCACTTATTTATTTCCGGTCGTATGCCTCCTGATCAGAACAGTGGAACGGATTACTACCGCCGAAGTGATCAGGAGTTGATTGAGAAGGTCTCAGCATTGGGTGGTACGGCATCAGATGTATTTGCGTGTCAGGCTTTAAGAGAGTTAGTGATGCCAATCTTGAGAGCAGATTTCGAGGCAATAGAAACCTATCAGCGCCGGAATTTCGACACGCTTTCCTGTCCGGTGAGTGCACTGTTGGGGCGGCGAGATACCGAGGTTAGGTCTGATGAAATTTGTCGTTGGGCTGAGGTGACGAGCGGGAGATTCGAGTTTCAGGGTTTTCAAGGTGGGCACTTTTATTTAAATGAGAAGAGTCATCATTTTTTTCAATATCTGAAAAATAAGATATCTGAATATGATAAGTGCGTTTATTGAGGCGGGATTTAATTTTCGAGGCTTTTAAATTGAAAAATCAAACGGTTGAATGGTTTGTGGAGCTGGTTGGTAGCCAGAAGCGTCGGTTAATCGTTTCTATGATTTTGGCTGTGATTTATGCTTTGTTGACTATCGTTCCTTATCTGATTATCTATCAAATGATCGATGGTTTTGTAAATGGCACTATAACTGGAACAAAAGAAGTGTGGTACTGGGTGTTGGCTGCCGGAAGCGCACTGGTTGCAAAGATGGCATTTCAACTATTATCCGGATTATTGTCACATAAAGCGGCTTTTCAGTTGTTGTTTGAACTCCGGCAAAAGCTGGTGGATAGTGTTGGCCGATTAACCTTGGGTGAAAGTAATAAGCAAGCTTCAGCGACGGTAAAAAAAATTATTGCCGATGATGTAGATAAAGTAGAAACATTTATAGCGCACCATATGCCCGATATGGCCGCAGCAATTGTGATGCCCATAGTTGCGACGCTTGCTTTGTTTTATATTGACTGGCGTCTGGCTTTGCTGGCTATTCTGCCTCTTCCGATTGCAATTTTCCTGCAAGTGAAGATGTTTAAAGGGTTTAATCAGCGGGTTGAACGTTATTATCAAGTGGTTGGTGATCTGCATATCTGTATTGTCGACTTTGTTAAATCGATTCAGGTAGTAAAAGCCTTCAATATAAAGGTGAGCTCCTATCAGAAATACCGCCAGGCCGTTGCAGCTCACCATGAACTGGTCACCAACTGGTTGCTGGATACTAAAACCCCGGCTGCGCTGTTTAAGTTATCGCTTGAACTCGGCTTCATATTTATACTTCCGGTCAGCGTATGGCTTCATGCAGAGGGTAGTCTGAGCTTGCCAACCTTGTTCGTTTTTATGCTGCTTGGAGTAGGGTTAATGCAGCCTTTATATAACCTGGTTGAATTTGGGGGCATGTTCAGCGAAATGTTGAAAGGGGTCGAGTCGATCCAGCGTTTCTGTACCCATAAACCGCAGCAGGAAGGTGACTCACTTCAGGCTGTAGTCAGCACAGATATTTGTTTTGATCAGGTGAGCTTTACCCATGATGGAGCCACGGACAAGACGTTGGATGAAGTCTCGTTTGTCGCCGAACAAGGCAGGATTACAGCAATCGTAGGCCCTTCTGGTGCTGGTAAAACTACAATTGCACAGTTGATCCCACGCTTTTTTGATAACCAGAGCGGAAGCATCCGGATTGGTGGTGTTCCGGTCCAGCAGTTTCCTTTAAATCAATTGATGTCGTTGGTGAGTTTTGTTTTTCAGGATGTGTTTATTTTTGAACAGTCAATTGCCGACAATATTCGTATGGGTAACGAGGCGCTTTCTCTTGCCGAAGTAGAAAGTGCAGCAATAGCCGCCTGTGCCCATGAGTTCATTCAGGAAATGCCGGATGGGTATCAGACTATCGTTAAACAGGGGAGTTTAAGTGGAGGGCAGGCTCAGCGGATTGCGATAGCAAGAGCGCTGGCTAAAAACTCTCCTATCCTCATTTTGGACGAAGCCACAGCCTATGCCGATGCCCGGAATGAAGTCCGGATTCAGCAGGCGATTTCCCGTTTAATGCGTGGCAGAACAGTACTCGTGATTGCTCACCGGCTCAATACCCTGACTCAGGTCGATAAGATCGTTGTGATTCAGGACGGCAGGAATGTTTCACAAGGTACCCACACACAGTTGCTTGCAGAGTGCGAATTGTACCAAGCGATGTGGAATGCTCATCAACGAACCAAGCAGTGGCGGATGACAGAGAAACAACTGACGCAGCAAAGCGAATTGTATTTAGTGGGAAAAGAGACATGTTGAAAATCAAAACATTGAAACGACTGACGGGCTCTTCCTTAAAAGGCCTTAAGTTCACAATAGGTCTGACGGTACTGGACGCTTTTTTTGCCTCGGCTCCGTATGGGTTTCTCTACTATATTCTGCTGGATATGCTGTCAGCCAATCCCAGTCTTCAATATCAGCTCAGCCTGGTAATGTGGTGTGTGATCATGATGGTAGCGCGCGTATTCCTGGCACGTGCGATTCATCTGAAGATTAATTTGATTGGCTTTGCTGCCGGGCGCCAAATTCGGGAACGACTGGGTGAGCATCTCAGAAAAATGCCGATGGGTTTTTTTCAAAGCTCCGATTTCGGCAATATTAACAATAGATTACTAAAAGATGTCGATCTCATTGAGCGGATCTTTACCCATCTCTATGCGCCTATGATCGCAACGGCTTCAGTGCTGATCTTTTTTGCACTGGGGCTGACACTGAAAGACTGGCGTATGGGTCTTGCGATGATGTCGACGCTCCCTCTGGCGGTGGTGGCTTATTGGCTGACACGCAACTATGCCCGAAAGTGGCAAGATCATATGCAGGGGTTGATGCACCAGCTCAACGATGCGGTGATGGAGTATGTGGATGGGCTGAAAGAACTGAAGTCCCATCAGATGGTCGGCAGTATGTTTAAACGTCTGGACTCGGTTTTGAATCAGACTCGGCAGAAAGCAATGAAAGCCGAGGTTGCCGCGGTCTGGCCAGTATATAGCTTTAATTTCCTGGTTGAGGTCGGGTTTATCGTATTACTGGTGGCTGTGACCTGGGCCTGGTTAGGGGAATCGCTGACCCTGGCTGAAGTGCTGCTGTTTTTGATCGCTGCGACGCGTTTCTTCCGTCCGTTGCTGAATATGTCGATGTTTCTGGCCGAACTGAACTTCCTCAACCTGGCTGTTGGACGGGTTGATGAACTGATTGCACTGCCGCAGTTATGCGGTGGTTCGAAAAGACCGAAATTGCAGGACATGACGGTTCGAATGGAAGACGTGAGCTTTTCTTATCCCGGTTCGGCCACTGTGTTTCAGCACTTTAGCCTCACTCTTGAAAGCGGGAAAATTACTGCATTGGTTGGCCCGTCCGGATCAGGTAAATCAACGGCAGCCTCCCTGATCGCGCGTTTTTGGGAGTTGGATGAAGGAGCGATTTGGGTTGGTGATCTGCAAAACCCGGTGAAACTGACCGAGATGGATGAAGAGTACTGGCTGCAACATGTTAGTGTGGTTTTTCAGGCCAGTTATCTATTTAACGACACCATTGCAAATAATCTGCGGGTCGCCAGACCAGGCGCGAGTGACGATGAATTATGGCAGGCGCTGGAGATGGCAAAGCTGGCTGCACGTGTGCGGGCTATGCCTGATGGGATGGAGACAGAAATAGGGGCGGCTGGGGTACATTTATCCGGAGGTGAGCAGCAGCGCCTGTCGATCGCCAGGGCGATGCTTAAAGATGCTCCCTTTGTGATCCTGGATGAAGCAACTGCATCCCTGGACCCTGAAAATGAATATGAGATTCAGATGGCTATACAGGCTTTGATTCAAAAGAAAACGGTTCTCGTGATTGCCCATAAATTATCCACGATTCAGCATGCGGATCAGATTGTGGTTCTTGACCAAGGCAAAATTGTTGAACAGGGGCAGCATAGTGAGTTGTTGGCCAATCAGTCCTTGTACCACGAGTTATGGCATCTGCAGCATCAGTCCCAGAGCTGGGTGTTGGCTGCCGGGTAGACAGGCCATGGATGAATCACGAAAAGGTCGAAATATTGAGATGTATACACATGAACTATCCGGACAGCAGAAGCAGCTGTCGCCGTCTTCGGGCCCAGGTAAGAAACTGATAGTTATACTCTTCTGCTTATACCTGACTCAGGGATTGCCCATGGGACTGGTATTTCATGCGGTCCCCACGTTGTTGAGATCTTCACAGTTGTCATTGGAAATGACGGCTATGGTCCCGTTGGCAGGTCTCTTCTGGGCACTGAAATTTTTATGGAGCCCCTTTGTTGATAACCACTGTATTGCTCGCATTGGCTATAGAAAGTCGTGGATCATTCCAATGCAGTTACTCATGGCGGGATCGATTTATTGTTTATCCTTCATTGAGATTGATGAAGCATCGCTATTCAGCCTGATGATATTTCTGGCAATCATGTCTTTTGCCGGCTCTACACAGGATATCGCCACGGATGGATTTGCGGCCGAGAATAGTCAATCCGACTACCTGGGGCTAATCAATACCATTCAGATGTCGGGAATATTGGTGGGTTTGTTGGTTGCCGGGCCGCTGGCATTGGTATTGTTTGAATATCTCGGTTATCACCACACCTATATAGCCTTGTCTGTTCTGGTGCTCCTGTCGTTATTACCGGTCTTGTTTTGGTCAGAAAAGGTTCGGGTGGGGCAGAGGCATCGAGCCGAAAAAGCGTCGCTCAGACTGTTTTTTCGTACACCGCTTGCAACATCGAGTCTGGTTTTATGTTCTCTGGTCACGGTTTACGGGGTGGTGATTCTGGCCATTTCGAGATTTATCCTGGTAGACGGGGGGTGGTCGATGACAGAGATAGGTACGCTTACTGGCGTGGCCCATTTGATGATGATGTTAGTTGGTTGTCTATTTGCGAGTGTGGTTATTCAATGGCGGGGATATCGCTTTACACTGGCAGCAGGACTGGTGATGGTCCTTTTCGGCGGAGGGTTGTGGCTTTGTTTGGCTCAGGCGTTGATTTCTGCGAATTGGTTTGTCTGGATGAGTGCGCTGGTTGTAGGTCTGGGGATGGGGTTGGTGGCGGTCAGCACCTATACCTACACAATGCGTTTTTCGCAGAGAACACCGCAGCCAGGGACGAACATCGCTATTTTTCAAAGCACTCAGACTTTGTGTGAAATTGTATTTTCATCGATTGCTACTTATGTTGCCGGCAGCCTGGGTTACAGCGTTGTTTTTGTTGCTGGGTCCTGTCTTGCGCTGCTGTGCCTGGTCGCGTTATTCAAGCTTCGTTATTACGCGCACTTTAATCAGCAATTAATGCCCGCTTAATTTGCGGGCCCCCAGCGCTGAATCTATCAGGGCTGGTTTCTTTTCTGTTTGTTTTTTTATCCAGCGTTCATCTGTTCCAAAAAAATCTCAATGATAATCAATCGCATTATTGATTTTGCATGACTGATTTGCAATACTGTGTTGCAAATTGGTTGTCTGGCGCTTTAAGAGTCCAGATTCGCGATTTCTTTGACACAAATTAATGCTTTCATCCCAACCAGTGCATAGCTGTTTTGTGCTCTGAATTCTTTATTCGGAGTCCCGCTTATTTTGATTTTTATCTTAATAGTATGAGGAATATAAGAATGTCTTCACGTTGGAAAAAAATCCCTCCCGTTTCTTTGGTCGCGGTTTTTATATCGGCTTCTTGTTATGCAGAGGAGGCGGAAAACCAGGTTTTCGAGATCGAACCTATCGTTGTGACCGCACAAAAAGTTGAGCAAGGATCTCAGGATGTTCCAGTAAGCCTGTCTGTTTTTTCTGAAAAAGAATTAGAAAAAAGAAATATCAGTGACACTTACGACCTGGTCAATAAGACTCCGAATTTAAGTATGATTAAATCCGGCAACCCTTCCGATGCCAGTTTTTTGTCCTTGCGAGGAATTACACCAACAATGGAAGGGTCGCAGACAGTATTGTTTCTGGTTGATGGCGTTCCCTATCTGACTTTTGATACAGATATTTTTGATGCAGAGCGCGTTGAGGTATTACGGGGACCGCAAGGTACTCTGTATGGTAAAAATGCCTCCTCTGGCGTTATCAATGTCATAACTAATGCCCCTGAATTTCGAAAAGAAGGAAGCGTTGGGCTCGGGGTTGGTAATTACGGCGAACTCAAAACGACTCTGATTTCCAATGATGCAATCAATAATGAACTGGCATATCGGGCGGCATTTCAGTTTGATAAGAATGACGGATATTTCACGCGCTCTACGGATGGCAATGATGAACTCGATGATGTGAATAATTTAAATGGACGCGTGAAACTTAGATGGAGTCCATTAGACTCAAGATGGGACATGATTACGACCATCCAGGGCCAGAAGCAGCGTAACGGAAACAATTCATTTGCATCGTTAAGTCAAATAAAATCCGACTCTCATAAAGTCTATTCGGACACAGACGGGTATAATGATGTTGATGTGTATACAGGATCGGTACGGGTCAGTCGACAAGGTAATAACGTTGATTTTACATCGACTACTGCGTATACATACGAAAATAAAGATAGCGAGCAGGATCTGGATTTTACCCCTCTTCCGGAATATCAAACTGTTTTAGATGTGATTTCAAAGCAGAAGCGATTTACGCAGGAGTTCCGTTTTAATTCAAAGCAGGATCAGGCATTGAGATGGCTGACTGGTATCTACTTTGAAAACGAAGATTCAATAAATGATATTGATTATTACTATATGGAGTACCCAATGGGTGACTCCTATTCAGATATGGAGTCACTAAACTACGCTGTATTCGGTAACGTCAGCTATCTTATAAGTGATCAATGGGAATTCGTTTCTGGTCTGCGTTATGACCGCTCAGAACTGGATTTCGATTATGCCAGTGGCGCGATGTCCGCTCAGTATACCAATTCTTACACGAAACTTCTGCCAAAAGTGGGCGTAAACTATTATGCAGGTGAAAATGTCATGGTTTACACCTCGGTTTCTGAAGGCTATAAGAGTGGTAGTTTTAACCCATTGGTACCAAGTGGAGTGGCGCCTGCCTATGATCCGGAATATACCATGAATTACGAATTGGGTATGAAGAGTCAGTGGTTGGATGGCCGCCTGACAGTCAATGGCGCCCTGTTCTGGATTGACTGGAAGGATCAGCAGGTTGAGCAGCAGCAATATCCTTATTCATATACCGATAATGCGGGTAAGACTGTCAGTCGTGGCGTTGAATTGGACGTTAGTTGGATGGCAACTTCTGATTTAAAGCTTTTCGCCAACGGCGGATATAATGATGCTCATTTCGATGATTACAATGTGTCTCGGTATGATGGTAGTGGTAATTATGTAGGAGATTATGATTATTCCGATAAAAGTCCGGCGAACACACCTGGTTATACTTATACGCTGGGCGCTGACTATACGTTTATGAATAATTATTTTGTAAATTTTGATTATAGCGTTATAGGAAAAATGTATTTTGATAATGAAAACACAGAAAGTCAGTCAGATTTTGGTGTGTTTAATGTTCGGACTGGTTATGCAGACAGTAGATATGAAGCTTCGCTGTGGGCTAAGAATCTTTTTGATGAAGAATATGTTACTCGTGCATTTGTCATGAACGATAATTGGTATGGCCGCTCCGGCGATCCAATGACTATGGGAGTTGATTTCAAAGTCAAGTGGTAGGTTCGTATATAGTTTTTGTTTTTTCGGTTGTATGTTTTTTGCGATAACATTAAATGTTTTCCGGGTAGGCATATTGGATATCTAGCCAGTATGTGTGCCTGGATTTTTTATTTGTATATCGTTTTTTTATTTTAAGGGTGTCGCTGGTGCCTAGATCGAGTGAATGTTTTATTGGTAAGTCTGAAGTTTTACATTTGGGAGGTGAGTTTATTTATGTTCGTTATTTTGATGTAATTAATTTTATTGAAAATGATATTTATCCATATGATATATTTTTGCCTTTGCAGCTAAATGCAGCGGCGGTCAAGCGTAAGGCTGAATTCATCGCCGGTAGAGTTGTAGCTTGTGATGCTATATGTGCGTTAGAAGAAAAACCGGTCCAACTCGATATTGGTGGAAATCGTGAGCCAATTTGGCCGAAAGGTTTTGTTGGTTCAATTTCCCACAATGATAAGTGTGCGGTTGCCGTTGCAAAGTATAGGGAGCCGGTGTTGCTAGGTGTAGATGTTGAAAATTGGATGTCTCAAGAGCAAAGTGTAGATTTGTCAGGAATTATTGCAGGGAGAGCAGAGGTTTCATTGTTGAAAAGTTTATCACTTTCTTATTCGCAGGGGCTGACGATTTTATTTTCGGGTAAAGAAAGTTTATTTAAAGCTATTTATCCGGTATCGCATCGATACTTTGAGTTTTCTGACTCAAAGGTGGTTTTTTGGAATGAGAAGTATAATTATTTTGTTGTTGAATTGTCATCCAGTGTTTTAGATATTTTGAGGCGGAATTTGGTGTTTAAAATTTTCTATAATTGTGAGCCAGGGCAGGTTTTTACATTGGCCATTTCTATAGTTGATTAGAATATTTTTTAATATACGTTAATGCTAGTGGTGTACTAATCGTCGTAGTCAAGATTCTGCCAGAACCTGATATTATTCAGATGGCCCCCGGTTTCTGGCCCTTCCGTGTACGTTCAGGGATATGTGGGCATTGCAATGATGCTGCAAGCGCTCCAACATACCTGCGTCAACCAGTCACGTCGCTGTATGGTAAGCAATCAAAGTACACCAGATGGAGTTTTCGTGATTCCGTGTCAAAAACAACTGCCCATGATTCTGGCTTTTGGCTGGATGTCGGTTGCCAGCGCTGATGAAGATTGTCTGGCGTCAGCCCAGACGGACCTGGAACGTATTTACTGTGAGGTTGTGGCGCGTGGTGGTGCGGGCCTGCCTTCTATGATGGATTTCAGGCGTAATGATTCAAGGGTGCAGGCGCTCTTGTTGCGTCAGCCGGCTAGGAGTCTGGGGCTGACATTGCCTGAGGTTTCCTCCATTCCTGAACCAGAGGTGGCCAGGCAAACAGAGGAGCCCGCGAAAGAATCCGGCTCTGAGCTTGCGATTACCCGAGTGTTGGCGGGTTGCCAGTTGCAGGAAGAACTCATTCAGTGTCCGGGCCTGGCCTATGAACTGGCAGCTAATCGTTCACTGGAAACATTGGACGACGGCGTTCTGGAACCGGGTAATCGCCTTGGAATAGTGCCTTTCGATGGTGAGCGTAATGATGATGAAGCCGTACGAACCTATCTTTCGGCCGCCTATGATCGTTACATTCCCCAAATGCTGGCCATTGGCCTTGGCGCGAATACCATGAGCTTTACGGCGTTTCACAACGCCTTTCATACCCTGGAAAGCGGCGGCGTGGATTTTTCCGAGCGCATGGAAAAGACCTACGAGCTGCTCAAACAGGATCGAAAAACTCTGGGCTTGAAGACCCGTTATCACAATGAGTTGCCAGAAAGCCTGTCTCTGTGTGAAACCATCAATCGCGACGTTATTGTGTGCGACAACGTTAGGACCAACTGGGTTTTTGTCCGGGCGGATTAATAGTCCCTGAGCAGTTCTATAACGTTGTGGAGATTTCGATGAACGGTTTGCCTTACACCATCCGGTAGCGCCGTTCCGGCCTGCCAATGCTGCCATAGCTGACTTCGGCCACTAGCGTGCCGGTGCCGGTCATGTATTCCAGGTAGCGTCTTGCGGTAGTGCGCGATGCACCCATGGCGGCGCCCACTTCCTCTGCACTCCAGGGCTTGCCGTCGGCAATTAACTCCCGGATCTTGTCCAGAGTAATGACATCAATGCCCTTTGGCAGCCGGTGATGGCTGTCGTTGGCTGTGTCGCCAGCGCTGCGTGGGAGCGTAAGCGTTCATTCCACGACGTAGTTGACCTACTTCACGTCACGCAGAGGCCTAAGTAACTCCGGCGAGACCTTGTACTGTTTCCTGCCATCCTCACCCAGCACGATCACACTCTTGCGATTGATTTTGGTGACGATCCCCAACACCGGTCCTTCTCGGCCTTCGAAGGTCACTTTCAGGCCAACCCGCAATTGACTCAAGGCATGCAGGGTTTCTTGTTCTTGCAGTTCATCAATTCGCTGGCAGATGGTCTGGTTCAGTTCCAGCAACTGGTCGATGGTCATGTCCTCAATGCGCACGGACGTTGGCCTCCGGCTGTTTGTTCTGTCGGTCAGGGTGGCGTGGGTCGATCAGCGCCCGTAGCGGATTGTCGGCGAACCGGGTTTTCCAGAGTCGGGGCGTCAGGTCGCTGACTTCACGGGCCGGGTGCTGGCTGATACGTTGCAGCACGTCCACCAGATACGTGTACGGGGTAATATCGTGCAGCTTGCAGGTGCTGATCAGGCTCTGGATGATACCCAGGTGCTCCGCCCCCAGTTCGGTCCAGCAGAACATCCAGTTTTTCTTGCCCATTGGGATGGGGCGTAGTGCCCGTTCCAGGTGGTTGGTGTCTGGCTGCACATCCGGGTCTTCCAGGAACACGGTCAGGCTCGCTTCACGGCTGAGCACGTAGTTCAGGGCTTTGGTCAGCGAATCGCTGGGCACGAGGCCGCCTTGCGCCAACTGATCCCGGCACCACTGGAAGAAGTCGCTGACCACCGGTTTCGAGTGATCCAACCGGTACTGGCGTTTCTTCTCGCCAGTCAGCCCCTGGGTTTTGATGGCCTCTTCATTCCGGTACACCGTGGCGATCTGTTGCAGCGCGTCGGTGACTATCTCCGGATGATCCTTCTGCGCCTCGATAAAGTAACGGCGACTGTGCACCCAGCATTGGGCATGGGTGACGTTTTCCTGGGCGGCAGCGTAGCGGGCATAGGCCGCATAGCCGTCACTGATCAGGGTGCCGCTGAACGATTCGCTGAGTACTTCTTCGATATGGGCACGCCCACGGCTGTTAGAGTAAGTGAACACCACCTCGTCGGCATCGCCATACAGCGGCCAGAACCAGCCGGATTTCATCTTGCCCTTTTGGGGGCCGGCCCGGCCCTGATGACCGGCCTTGATGGGCGTTTCGTCCATGGCCAGTACCCGACTGCGCAGTACGTTGTCGGTCTGGGCATCCACAATGGGGCGCAGCAGGTTGATGGCACGCTTGACCAGATTGGTCAGAGTGCTGCGACTGACGGTGATACCGGCCTGTTGGATACGCTGGTGCTGGCGATACAGCGGCAGATGGAACTGGAATTTGTCCACCAGCAACCCGGCCAGCAGGCTGACGTCGGCCAGGCTGTTGTCCAGCACGTTGAACGGAGCCGGTGTCGTGATGAGCTTCTCGGTGCCCTTGCGCCGGAACACCGGGCGTTCGCACTTAAGCACCACATAACTGGAGGCACGCTGGGCCAGCCGGTAGGTGGTCTTGCTACCGATCACTTCGTACTGGTCAGCCTCCGGCCCGGTCAGTTCCGGTGGCAGGTGTTCAATGACCTCCACCGGCACATCGGCGGTGAAGCGCAGGCCGGTGTCGTTCAGGCAGTCGTCGTCCCGCTGCTTCTTACCGGTACCACGCTGATAGGCTTTAACCGTGCGCTTTTTCTCTTCCGGTGGGTTCTCCGGAACCGGTGCATCGCCTTCCTGGAACAGGCTGTTCTGGCCCGG
>NZ_JABUZF010000177.1:0-4689 GCF_014897885.1 Halomonas sp. 3D7M
CACCCTTTCTTGTCTCGCTTGGGGCCTGATTTATTAAGTCAAAACGTATCACCTGATGATGTGAAACAACGCCTGACTGATCCAGCGTTTATGCGCAGAAGCCTGGGTGCATTGTTACTTGATCAAGGGTTTGTCGCTGGGTTAGGAAATTACTTGCGCTCTGAAATTCTTTTTTTATCTAACGTTCACCCTAAGAAGCGCCCATGTGACTTAACTGAAAATCAGTTAGACCTGCTCGCCACTATGGTTGTGGAAACGACGCGTCAGGCGTATTTGGAGGCGGGTGTTACTAATCGTGAGGCATGGATTAAACAAGCCATTGCCTCCGGTGAGCCACGCCGACAATGGCGCTTTAGTGTGTTTGAACGGGCTGGCCTTTCCTGCCACCGCTGCGGCTCAGTAATCGAACGCATAATGGTTGGCTCTCGCCGTTTATATTTATGCCCAACGTGCCAATCTCCATAATTTATACCGTTATCTTGTATGCGCTGATGAAAATCAGACCAATGCCCTAGTTATCAGATGTAGGTTAGCCGTGGTTGTGGCTGCCGCATATAAGACCAATACGGTATACTACCGGTACATCTAGACGGCCATTAAAAAGGCCGCAGCCAAGACGATAACCGAGGAGCTGTTTGTCCATGACCGTGATTCGCCAGGACGACGTCATTCAGAGCGTTGCCGATGCTCTACAGTACATCTCTTACTACCATCCTAAAGATTTCATTGATGCAATGTCAGCCGCTTACGAGCGTGAAGAGAACCCCGCGGCGAAAGACGCGATTGCACAAATCTTAATTAACTCAAGAATGTGTGCTACGGGACATCGTCCAATTTGCCAGGATACGGGCATTGTGACGGTGTTCGTTCACGTGGGTATGAACGTCACCTGGGACGCCGAGCTAAGCCTCGATGACATGATTAACGAAGGTGTGCGCCGCGCGTATCAGTTGCCTGATAACGTGCTGCGTGCTTCTGTTCTTGCTGATCCCGACGGTAAGCGAGCCAATACCAAAGACAATACCCCCGCGATTATTCACCATTCGCTTGTGCCTGGCGATAAGGTCGATATCCACGTCGCCGCGAAGGGCGGTGGTAGCGAAGCTAAATCTAAGTTTGCGATGCTAAACCCATCCGATAGTGTTGTGGACTGGGTGATGGAGCAGTTACCTAAAATGGGTGCAGGCTGGTGTCCACCGGGTATGTTGGGAATTGGTATCGGTGGTACCGCTGAAAAGGCGATGATGATTGCCAAAGAAGCGCTACTCGACCCTATCGATATTCAAGAGCTGCAGGCCCGTGGGCCTAGCAACCGCGCTGAAGAGTTGCGTCTGGAACTGTTCGATAAAGTGAATAAGAGCGGTATTGGTGCTCAAGGCTTAGGTGGGTTAACCACGGTGCTGGATATTAAAGTTAAAGACTATCCAACCCATGCGGCCAATAAGCCTGTGGCAATCATTCCCAACTGTGCAGCCACGCGTCACGCGCATTTCACGCTTGATGGCAGTGGCCCCGTGGCGCTTCCTGCTCCTAAGCTTGAAGACTGGCCAGAAATCACCCGCGAAGCAGGCGATAACGTCAAGCGCGTTAACCTGGATAGCGTCACTCCCGAAGAAGTCAAAACGTGGCAGCCGGGTGATACGCTGCTGTTAAACGGTAAGCTATTAACCGGCCGTGACGCGGCGCATAAGCGCATGGTGGACATGATTGCCAAAGGCGAGCCATTACCAGTTGATATGAAAGGCCGCTTTATTTACTACGTGGGTCCTGTTGATCCGGTAGGTGACGAAGTCGTTGGCCCCGCGGGTCCGACCACCGCGACTCGAATGGACAAATTCACCCGCACCATGCTTGAAGAGACCGGCTTGCTTGGCATGGTTGGTAAAGCGGAACGTGGTCAGGTCGCCATTGATGCTATTCGCGATAACCAGGCGGTTTATTTGATGGCTGTTGGCGGCTCTGCCTACCTTGTTGCCCAGGCAATTAAGAAGTCACGGGTTGTTGGTTTTGAAGATCTAGGAATGGAAGCCATCTACGAATTTGAAGTTGAAGATATGCCGGTCACGGTCGCTGTCGATAGCCTAGGAACATCTGTCCACCAGACAGGACCGGCCAAATGGAAGGAGATCATCGCTCAAAAGGCGTAGCATACTGATGGCAGTCAGTGACAATAAGCCCCGTCTCTCGCGGGGCTTTTGTGCATTAGCAGTGCAATAATCTGATCAACAGCTCACTTGATAGCGAGGAACAGGCAATGACCTCATGGTTGCTAGGGACCAGCATTATGTTGATACACCTATTGGGTATCGTGTCAGCAGTTATGGCGCTTATGTCGAGCAGAACATCCCAGGGGGCTATTGCTTGGATTATTTCACTATTAACGTTTCCATATGTTGCGCTGCCTGCGTATTGGTTTTTCGGACGCCCGCGTTTCTATGGCTATGTAACAGCAAGAGGGGAACGAGATAACGTATTACGTCGAGTGTTGGTACGTTATCGCCATAACATTAAGCCGCACCTTTCATCGCCGACTAGCACTGATATTCAGGCAGTGGAGCAGCTGGCAATGATGCCGTTGACTAAAGGTAATAGTGCCGACTTGTTGATCGATGGTGAAGCCACTTTCACAAGCCTTTTTGAGGGTATTGATCAGGCAAAAGACTATCTTCTGCTGCAGTTTTTCATTGTACGTAACGATACTTTAGGCAAGCGATTGCAGCATCATTTGATTAAAGCTGCACAGCGGGGTGTGCGTGTTTATTTTCTATACGATGAAGTGGGTAGCCGGAAACTAAACGATGGCTTTTTAAATGAGATGATCAAAGAAGGCATCGAAGTAAAAGCATTTCGTTCTTCTCGTGGCTTCAAACATCGCTTTCAGCTTAATTTTCGCAACCATCGTAAAATAGCCGTCGTAGATGGTAAGCAGGGCTGGGTAGGTGGTTTTAATGTTGGTGTAGAATACCTTGGGCAAAATCCACGGCATGGCCCCTGGCGTGATACCCATTTAGCGCTTGGTGGCCCGTGTGTGCTGGGTTTACAGGAAGCTTTTTGGGAAGATTGGCACTGGGCAACAGGGGAAGTCATTACCTTAAACTGGCATGCCGAGAGTCATCCGCAAGATGATCATCATGTGGTTATCGTGCCCTCCGGCCCGGCCGATAAACAGGACACGGCTAGCCTTTTAATCCAACAGTTAATTCATAGTGCTAATGAAAGGCTCTGGGTAACCAGCCCGTACTTCGTGCCAGATCAAGGAGTACAGGATGCGCTTAGGTTAGCAGCAATGCGGGGCGTAGATGTACGGGTTATGATTCCCGAGCGCCCCGATCATTTATTGGTGTTTCTATCTGCATTTTCATTTCTGCCTGATATGTTAAGAGCAGGTGTAAAAATATACCGTTATCTTCCTGGTTTTTTACACCAAAAGGTCATGCTTATTGACAGCAACGCAGCAACTGTCGGCACAATAAACCTGGATAATCGATCTTTTAGGCTCAACTTTGAAATAACGGCTTTCATACCCAGTGCCGCATTTGCTAGTAAAGTACATGCCATGTTAGAGCAAGATTTTGCTCAGTGCCGACGCGTTACAATTGACGAAATTAGCCAGCGCCCAATGTGGAAGAAAGTAGTTTCTCGTGCGGCATATTTAACTGCACCTATTCAGTAATCAATAATAACCCTGCACGCCGCTAACAACGATTAGGCAAAAGGAGTTTTGGGTGAATTTAGAAACAAAATGGCTCGAGGATTTCGTTGCATTAGCCAATACACGAAGTTTTTCGGCATCTGCAAGGCAGCGCCATGTTACTCAGCCTGCATTCAGTCGCCGTATTCGTGCGCTAGAGCAAGCGGTAGGGGTCATCTTAGTAGATCGTTCGACAACACCGATTGGCCTGACCTCAGAGGGCCAATTGTTTTTGATCACCGCACGCAACCTAGTGGAGCAATTGAACGAGTCATTAAGCCATCTCCGGGGAGTTTCTATTGCGAATGAAGCGCTTGATATCGTCGCGGCACACTCGCTGGCATTAAGCTTTTTCCCACCTTGGATTTCTCGTTTACAAAAAGGCTTGGGTGAACTGCCTACACGATTGGTCGCCATGAACGTTGGGGAGGCTATCCATGTTCTGCGCGAAGGTAACTGTGATCTGATGCTGGCATATTATGACCCCTTTGCCACTATGCAGCTGGACGCAGAAGTCTTTCCTTCTTTCTCGATCGGCCAAGTAAAAATGTTGCCGGTTTCACTCCCAGATGAAGACGGCAAGCCGCTTTTCTCGATTCAAAATGACAGCTCAATTCCCTATTTAGCCTATACGCAGGGTGCTTTTCTGGGGCGAAGTGTACGCATGCTGCTTAAAAACGACCCATTACGACTGAAGCTGCGCACGGTTTATGAAACGGCCATGGCGGAAGGATTAAAAGGCATGGTGCTTCAAGGAGTGGGGGTTGCTTGGATTCCTGATTTTTGCATTCGTGAAGAGCTCAAAACCGGCAAATTAGTAAGAGCTGGCGATGAAAATTGGGATATCCCTCTAGAAATTAGACTTTACCGTTGTTCATTAGTCCATAAACCCGGCGTTGAGCGTCTCTGGCGTCAAATGATGAAATTGCCACGCGATTTTCTGCAGGCTTAGCCTGCAGAGCGACTAGAAAAAAGCCTTAGATTTTAAAATGTGCCTA
>NZ_JABUZF010000177.1:4785-4938 GCF_014897885.1 Halomonas sp. 3D7M
TAGGTCAGCAAGGGCGACCCAGCGAGCATGATCGCCGCCCTTGACTGGCTTTAAACGGGGCAACTGCTGCTCAGGTCTAAGAGCAAAATAGAAGGCTTCTGCTAACGTTCGTCCACGCCAACTGCGATGAGGTTCATCAAACAAGCGCTGTCC
>NZ_JABUZF010000177.1:4987-12421 GCF_014897885.1 Halomonas sp. 3D7M
AACGGGTTCGGGCACTTTAAGCCTTAAACGTTCACGGAGCTCCCTTAAGCAAGCATCTAGTAAGCGCTCATGAGGGTTGATGAAGCCTCCGGGTAATGCCAGAAGTCCTTTACCCGGTGCAGCCATTCGCTTTACCAACAAAATATGGCCTGATTGGACGACAACTGCATTAACAGTCACAAAAATGGGCGGATAGGGGGCTTGTGCCCAAGCTTGTTTGTATTGATCGAGTAGCTGCTGCTCTTCCAGTAGGCCGTGGTAGGCAGTACCTTTGCAAAACTTGTCAACGCTTTTGACGACTTCTGGTGGTAAGTCGTGGTAGGCGCCTGTGCTCAAATAGTCATCGGTAGAACCCGGTGAGCGAAACAACCGCTCACGTATTTGACTCGCTGAAATACCTTCAACGAGTGGCACACTGATGGACTCCCATTGGGGGAAAAGCGATAAATAGTAGCTTGATTGTCCTCTGCTCGCGCCAATCAAACCAATACGGGGTAAGCGAGCGTTGGCAGGGGACGTCAAATCACGCACTTTGCGTTGCACATCACGTACCCACACATCATCGTTATAAAGCGCATCAAGTAGTGGCGTGATTTCCAGGCGTTGATTGTCTTGATCATCAAACCCAGAACGAATCATTGCC
This sequence comes from Halomonas sp. 3D7M, assembly GCF_014897885.1. NCBI lineage: Bacteria > Pseudomonadati > Pseudomonadota > Gammaproteobacteria > Oceanospirillales > Halomonadaceae > Halomonas > Halomonas sp. 3D7M. Next base: position 5,631 of record NZ_JABUZF010000177.1, read on the forward strand.
TGTCGCTCATCGAACGTCCACGGGTTGCGTAAAGAGCGTGCCTGCCAAGCAGAGCCCACTAATACAATGACTTGGCGTGCCTGTTTTAACGCCTCTCGGATAATGGCAAGGTGGCCAAGGTGGGGAGGCTGAAAACGACCAATAAACACCAAGCAATCAAAGTCGTAAGCCGTAGTAGAGTTAACAGCATCCGAATTCATAACGCTTCCTTGGTCGTGGGTGAGAAAGTAGCAGAGAAAAGAGAGCCATTATGAAGTGGGCAGTTAAGGTGCGCAATGCGCCTCCGCCTGCGCTCAACGTTTTAGTTCGGTATGATTGTTAGATGTATCTTGCGCTAGTGCTTGATAGGGACACTCTTTTGTTAAGGGAATGAATATGCTGAAAAAAACGATCACTTTTTGGTGGAACGTGGTTCAAGATGCGACGGCGTTATGGCTTGAACGAAATGCCTTCAGCTATGCCGGATCATTAGCGTTCTACACACTCTTCTCCTTGGCGCCTACCGTGATTATCGCGGTAACAGTGATTGGCGTGGTGCTGGGTGAAGATGCCGCTCAAGGTCAAATAGTTGCTCAGCTTCAGGACACGTTAGGCGCTGATGCAGCACTTGCGATTGAGCAGGCTGTTGCTCAGTCACGTATCGAAGAGTCAGGTATCTTACCAACAGTGCTTGGCTTTGTAGCCTTGTTAGTGGGTGCCACAACCGTGTTTGCGCAAATGCAATTTTCGCTCAATACCATTTGGGGCGTCACTGCAAAACCCACCTCCAACAGTGCTCTTATCTTTATAAAAAATCGTTTGCTTTCCTTAACCGTCGTGTTGTCTATTGGCTTCATTCTACTCGTATCGTTAGTGCTGGGGGTTGTCTTGCGAGGGATGCTCCACGGAGCCGGTAATTTATTACCCTATGCCAGTTTATTAACGACATCGCTTGAGTCATTAATCTCACTGGCGATGGTGGCATTGTTATTCGCTACTATTTTCAAAGTGTTGCCGGATGTTGTTCTCCGTTGGCAAGATGTGCTGATTGGCGCGATAGTAACTGCTGTGTTGTTTACAATTGGGCGCAGCGTTATTGCTATTTATTTAGCATATACCGCCACAGCGTCGACCTATGGTGCAGCGGGGTCTGTTGTGATGATTTTGTTATGGGTATATTACAGTTCATTAATCCTACTATTTGGCGCCGCTTTTACTCGCTCCTTGCTACTTCGGCGTGGGCGGCCATTGGTGCCACGTAATAGTGCAGTGCTGGTGAAGCGAGAGTTAGTGTAAGACAAGAATTGGTTTAAAAAAGGTGGGTAGAAAGAGCGAATATCAACAGATTTCAGCCTGTCGATTTATCAGGCTGAAGTCTATAAACGCTATTGTATAAACACTGAGAGGACAGTTTATGCCTACTTGTTGTGTACGTGCCTATGTAACAGGAAAAGTGCAGGGAGTATGGTTTCGGCGTTCAACACAGGAACAAGCGCTTCAGCGAGGGCTAACGGGCTACGCCAAAAACTTACCTGATGGGCGGGTAGAGGTGTTGCTATGTGGCAATTCCACTGCCGTATCTACGCTAACTGAATGGTTATGGCAGGGGCCCGAAGGAGCGCAGGTAACCCATGTCACTATTGAAGTGCTGGATGGCCACCGCGCTCCCGATCATTTTGCGACCTATTAATCAGTGCTTAATACGTTCGCCTCAGTTTGCCATTGCTTAATATTATCAGCAGTGAGCGCCACAATGTTCTGGCGAGCCTCAGGCGTGATCCAGGCATTGTGAGGGGTCACTATCAAATTAAGTGCCTCGCCTTCTGCTAATGCTGTTAATAAAGGGTGTCCGTCTTTCGGCGGCTCAGTGGGCAGCACATCAACTGCTAACCCTCCAATCTTGCCAGCACGAAGCGCCTCAAGTGCCGCTTCTTCATCGATGATGCCGCCCCGGGCACAGTTGACTAATAGCAGTGATGACTTTGCGTTTGCCAAGCGTGTGCGATTAATAAGGTGCTTGGTTGTTTCGTTAAGCGGGCAATGCAAGCTAATAATATCTGCCGTCGGTAATAAATCGTCGAGAGAGGGCCGTTTATCGTTTGATTCATTGCCAGGGCGAGCAGCAAATGTAACCTTCATTCCAAATGCTTCAGCTAAACGTGCCACTTCTGAGCCAAGCTCACCTTGCCCCACCATCACCAGATGCTTATTGGAAAGCTGCAGCGTCGAGTGAGCTTGTAAGCAAAAGAAATCGCTGCGCTGCCATTCGCCTTGTGCGATGTCAGCTTGATAGCGAGGCAAACGGTTTGCTAATGCCAGCATAAGCAGTAATGTATGCTGAGAAACGCTTGCTGTTCCGTAGGCGGAGACGTTCTTTACAAGAATGTTTTGGGCTTTAGCTGTGTCGAGATCAATATTGTTAAGCCCTGTCGCCAGCACACATATAAGCTTGAGTTTAGGTAAGGCTGATAGTGTTTCTGCGTTCAGTACAACCTTGTTGACGATCGCTATGTCCGCATCCGACAAGCGCTCACTTGCCTGTTCGGCAGTGCTTTGCTGGTACACCTCTAAATGACTAACAAGGTCTCGAATTGCTGTTAGATCGATATCCGCGCCTAAGCTCTCGGCATCCAGCATTACCGCATTGGGCATTTTTCTTTTCTCCATTATCTGCCGAAAGGCACTTGGCCTTGCTCAGCAGGGGGCACAAAAGGGTATAATGTGTCGCTCTATCAACCGCAGTCTTGGAATTTATCCCAGCAGGCCACATATTCTTTGCCTGGCAAGCGTTGTTTTGCCACTAGTTTATACAAACTTAGCCTGTCGGAGTTGAGCTTTTCAGGAGTTATCAACATGCCCATCTATGAGTACGAGTGCAAGGCCTGCGGTCATCGCATGGAAAAATTGCAGAAAATCAGTGCGGATCCGCTGAAGGATTGCCCCGCGTGCCAGCGAGCCAGTCTTGAGCGTTTGGTCTCGGCGGCTGGTTTCCGCCTTGCTGGCGGCGGTTGGTATGAAACCGATTTTAAAACAGGAAGTAAGAAAAACTTGGCAGCAGAAGGCCAATCTACTTCTAGCACTGGTGCCACAAGCGATACCAGTAGCGCATCAACGAAAAAGGGCGCCGCGGCTTAGCCGCGGTTGTCAGGGTCACAACGGCCCACGACAATCTCATTGCCACGTAACAGAACAGGATTAGACATGCGCAGCCATTATTGCGGCCAGCTTAACGAAACTTTGGTGGAACAAACGGTCACTGTCTGCGGTTGGGTACATCGCCGCCGTGATCATGGTGGGGTCATCTTTCTGGATATGCGCGATCGCGATGGCATCGCTCAGTTCGTTGTCGACCCAGATACCGCCGAGGCATTTGCTAATGCTGACCGTGCTCGCAGTGAGTACGTGCTTCGTATTATTGGCCGTGTCCGGCTGCGCCCTGAAGGAACGCAAAATCCTAACATGCCAACGGGCATGATTGAGGTATTAGCTAAAGAGGTGGAGGTGCTCAACACAGCTGCCACACCACCTTTTCAGTTGGATGAGCACAACAAAGTAGGCGAGGAAGTTCGCTTAAAGCATCGCTATATCGACCTTCGACGCCCGGATATGATTGAGAAGCTGCGCTTGCGTTCGCGTATTTCTCACAACGTCCGCGCTTACTTGGAAAACCAAGGCTTCCTGGATATCGAGACGCCGGTATTGACTCGCGCAACACCTGAAGGTGCCCGCGACTACCTCGTTCCTAGCCGGACACATGCAGGCAGCTTCTTTGCACTACCGCAGTCGCCACAGTTGTTTAAGCAGCTGTTAATGGTGGCCGGTTTCGATCGCTACTACCAGATTGCTAAATGCTTCCGTGATGAAGATCTGCGGGCTGATCGCCAGCCTGAATTCACGCAAATCGATATCGAAGCCTCTTTTGTGGAAGAAGACGATATCATGGGCATTACCGAAGCCATGATTCGTCAACTCTTCCAGGAAGTGCTGAGCGTTGAGCTGCCTGAGTTCCCACGCATGACCTGGCAGGAAGCAATGGATCGCTTTGGCTCTGATAAGCCTGATCTGCGCATTCCGTTAGAATTGACCGATGTTGATGACCTGATGCAGCAGGTTGATTTCAAGGTCTTCTCGGGCCCTGCAAGTGCGGAAGACGGCCGCGTAGCAGCATTGAAAGTGCCAGGTGGCGCCAAATTGTCTCGTAAAGAAATCGACGAATATACTAAGTTCGTTGGTATTTACGGTGCCAAAGGGCTTGCGTGGATTAAGGTCAATGAGCGTGCCAAAGGGCTTGAAGGTCTTCAATCACCCATTGTTAAGTTCATGGAAAATGTGGTTGAAGAGCTGCTTGATCGCGTAGGCGCTGAAGATGGCGATATCATTTTCTTTGGTGCGGATAAAACGCGCATCGTCAATGAAGCCATTGGTGCATTACGCGTCAAGTTAGGTGCCGACCTTGAGCTTTACACCCAGGCGTGGGCACCGTTATGGGTTGTCGATTTCCCGATGTTTGAAGCGGACGACAACGGTCGCCTCAGCCCGTTACATCACCCGTTTACTGCACCTTCTTGCTCGCCAGAAGCGCTTAAAGCTGACCCAGCAAAAGCCTTGTCGCGTGCCTACGACATGGTGCTTAACGGAACCGAGCTTGGTGGTGGTTCCATTCGTATTCACGATCAAACCATGCAAAGCACTGTGTTTGAAATTTTGGGCATTGGCCAAGAGGAAGCGCAAGAGAAGTTTGGCTTCCTGCTGGATGCGTTGCAATACGGCGCGCCTCCCCATGGCGGCCTAGCGTTCGGTTTAGATCGTTTAGTGATGCTGATGGCTGGAGCTAAGACAATTCGTGAAGTGATTGCCTTCCCGAAAACCCAAAGCGCCGGCTGTTTACTGACTGATGCACCAGGTGAAGTCAGCGCGGATCAGTTGAAAGACTTGAACATCCGTCTGCGCCAAAAAGCGAAAGCAGAGACCGCCAGCGAATAATCGCTCAGCTCTGCTTTGTAGCTCAGCAACGAGAAGTTCGCCAACTAGTAGTTCAGCACCGACGTTTAGGCGTCGGTGTTTTTGTTTGAACCGCTCGCTACCAATAGGACAGCTGCCATGGATGAAAAACAGCCCGCTCCCGCGATTAGGATTTTGGGTATCGACCCTGGTTCGCGTATCACGGGCTATGGGGTCATCGATTTAATAGGTGTTAAGCCTCATTATGTCGCCAGTGGCTGCATTAGAACGACCGATGGCCCTTTAGAGCAGCGTTTGGCGCAAATTTATGCAGGTTTAAGCGAAGTAGTGGGGCTGCATCGGCCCGATGCCGTCGCCGTTGAGCGAGTCTTTATGGCTAAAAATCCCGATTCAGCACTGAAGCTTGGCCAAGCACGGGGCACGGCTCTCGTCTGCATCGCGAATCACGGTCTGAACATTGCAGAATACGCAGCAAGGCAGATCAAACAAGCCGTTACGGGCCAGGGAGGCGCGGAGAAAAGCCAGGTGCAGCATATGGTCACCGCTATTCTGCAGCTCTCTTCAACGCCACAGGCGGACGCCGCGGATGCGCTAGCTATCGCGCTTACCCATGCGTATGCAGGACATGGCTTACTTGCCACACCCGCTAAGGGCAGTCGTCGGCGCAGCACAGGGCGGTGGCGGCTTTAGTTGCTTACTGGTCATTTGTACAGAGTGTCTTTATAGTAAATGACTGCTTTTTATTATTGCGAGCATACCTATGATCGGTCGTATTAATGGCTTTTTGTTAGAAAAGCACCCCCCTTGGATTGTGGTTGATGTGCATGGTGTCGGTTACGAGCTTGAAGCCTCTATGAACACCCTAGTGGCACTTCCAGCCGTAGGAGAGAGCGTATCCATGTATACGCATCTTACAATTCGTGATGATGCCCATTTGCTTTACGGCTTTGGCCGTGAACAAGAGCGTGCACTGTTTCGCGCCCTAATCAAAGTCAACGGCGTAGGGCCAAAGCTTGCACTAGCCATCCTTTCCGGAATGGATGAAGCCGCCTTTATGCGCTGCGTCCGTGACGACGATAGTAAAGCACTGACGAAGCTTCCGGGCGTTGGTAAAAAAACTGCCGAGCGGTTAATTATTGAAATGCGTGACCGTTTCCCTGAATGGGAGAACGCGGCGGATGCGCCCCTCGCGTTAGAAGCGGCGAATGGAGAGCCTGCTCCCCGTGACTCGTTAGCAGATGCGGAAGCTGCCTTGGTGAGCTTGGGCTATAAGCTTACTGAAGCCTCAAAAATGCTGGCTGACATTAATCCCAAGCAGTCAACAGAGACGATTATTAAAGCCGCGCTGACAAAACGCATGACTGGGTAACAACGTGGGTTATTTCATGGAACGACTGATAGTGCGCACTTTATGTTAGAACATGACCGATTAATCGCGGCTGAGCCCGAACAAGGGGAAGGGCGTATTGATCATGCTATTCGTCCCAAACATTTAAAGGATTATATTGGGCAACCGCGAGTACGCGAGCAGCTTGAAATTTTCATGGGAGCCGCAAAGCTACGTCAGGAAAGCCTAGATCATACCTTGGTATTTGGGCCCCCTGGGCTTGGTAAAACAACGCTTGCGAATATTATTGCTACCGAGATGGGGGTAGGGCTGAAGTCAACTTCTGGCCCAGTGCTTGAGCGTGCAGGTGATTTAGCCGCCATGCTGACGAACCTTGAGCCAGGTGACGTGCTGTTTATTGATGAAATTCACCGGCTGTCCCCCGTGGTAGAAGAGGTGCTTTATCCGGCAATGGAAGATTTCCAGCTGGATATTATGATCGGTGAAGGGCCCGCTGCCCGCT
>NZ_JABUZF010000177.1:12503-15248 GCF_014897885.1 Halomonas sp. 3D7M
CTAACCTCTCCATTACGTGATCGCTTTGGCATTGTGCAACGCTTGGAGTTTTACAACCTTGAAGAGCTGACTGAGATTGTCACTCGCTCAGCCCGCTTGCTAGGTGTTGAAACGAGCCATGAAGGTGCTGTGGAGGTTGCCAAGCGCTCCAGAGGCACCCCGCGTATTGCCAATAGGCTGCTGCGTCGCGTACGTGACTATGCAGAAATAAAGGGCAATGGCATTGTTGATGTTACTCTCGCCGATGCGGCACTCAACATGCTAAATGTCGATCACCATGGGCTGGATCATATGGACCGGCGGCTCTTGTTGGCAATGATCGATAAATTTGATGGCGGACCTGTTGGGATTGACTCAATCTCAGCCGCTATTAGTGAAGAACGCGGTACCATTGAAGATGTCATTGAACCTTATTTAATTCAGCAAGGATTAATGATGCGCACGCCAAGGGGGCGCGTAGTGACGCGACAAGCGTGGCTACACTTCAACAAAACGCCTCACGAACATGCTATTGATCCAGAAGGAGAGCGGCGCCCATGAATAATGGGTTCACGATGCCGGTGCGCGTCTATATGGAAGATACTGACGCCGGTGGAATTGTCTACTACGTTAACTACTTGAAGTTTATGGAGCGCGCCCGCAGCGAATGGTTACGTACGCTAGGCCTTAATCAGCAAACTTTGCTAGACGATGGCACCCAGCTAGTGGTATATCGCTTGGCCTGTCACTACAGCAAGCCGGCACGCTTGGATGACTCACTTATTGTCAGTACAAATATTGAGAATGTTGGTCGATGCCGGATGACTTTTTTGCAGCAAGTGCAGCGAGATGAGGAACTCTTATGCGCTGCTACAGTCGAGATAGCCTGCTTATGCGCGCATAAGATGCGGCCAAAAGCATGGCCAAAAACATTGCAGGTGCTGGGTTGATTCGTTTAAGGCGAACACCGAGAACACGCATAAATCTGTGATATGTGTAAACCTATGGAGTAGATAGCACGATGTAGCGTGCGTACTTCATGGCCTTTATATACCACCACTGTTCGGAAATTCCGACATTAATAGCTTGATGAGGGTAACTGTGAACGATAACACCATGTCCATCCCCCACTTGATAATGAGTGCCAGCACGGTTGTTCAGCTGGTGATGTTACTGCTGGTGGTGGGGTCAATCCTCTCATGGGTGGTTATTTTCCAACGCAGCATTGCCCTACGCAGGGCAAAACAGGAATACAACCAATTTGAAGAATCTTTTTGGTCGGGTGTCGATTTAAACGAGTTATACCGAGAAATTCCTGCTGACGACCCACGCTATGGAGCAGAGCATATTTTCCAGGCGGGCTTTCGCGAATTTAATCGTTTAATGCCAAAAACACGCAACCCCGACACAATCTTAGAAGGTGTGCAGCGGAGTATGCGAGTCGCCTGGTCTCGGGAAGAAGACCGCCTAACGCAGCATCTTGTATTTCTCGCAACGGTAGCATCCGCGAGCCCTTACATTGGCTTGTTCGGAACGGTTTGGGGGATTATGGGTTCATTTCAATCCCTTTCTATGACCCAGCAAGCTACATTGGCAACCGTTGCGCCTTGGATTGCTGAAGCGTTAATTGCAACGGCTATGGGCCTGTTTGCAGCTATTCCCGCGGTAATTTTCTATAACCGTCTATCGAATGATGCCGCTCGTTTGTTGGGCAAATATGAAGACTTTGCCGAGGAATTTCACGCTATCTTGCACCGTAATTTGCAAGGTCGTGAAAGTAAGTCCAGCGCTAGCTAAGGGAGTACGCTATGCAAGGCCCGTTTAATCGCAGCGGCAATAAAAAGCCGATGGCTGAAATCAACGTAGTCCCCTTTATTGACGTCATGCTGGTCTTGCTGGTGATCTTTATGATCACCGCACCAATGCTCACTCAAGGGGTGCAAGTCGATCTACCTCAAGTCACATCAGAGCCTATCGAAAGCCAAGACGATAGCGATCCGATTATTATCTCTGTCGATCAGGATGGAGGCTATTTCATCACGCTTGGCGAAGACTCAACGGCTGTTTCTCTTGAGCAAATGGCAGAGCGAGTAACAGCGATATTACAGCGACGACCTGAAACACCTGTCATGGTTCGCGGCGATCGCAACGTTGCGTACGGACAAATAGTCGTATTGATGAGCACGCTGCAACGCTCGGGTGTCGCTAATGTAGGTCTGTTATCTGAGCCGCCACAAGATGGTTAAACGTAGCGCGCAAATGGCAATCAAACCACCCCGTGACCCACAGGATGTTGGCTATACTTGGCCTACTGTCCTGGCGGTTGCGGTGCATCTATTAGTTGTGCTTTTTAGTTTGGTTAGTCTGCCAAGTTCTACGGCAGAGCCAGACTCGTCCTCTATTGTGCAAGCGACCTTCGTCAGTACTGAAACATTCACTGACCAAGCACAGCAAACAACGGATCAACAAGCAGCTCTCAATAGTTCAACCGACCCCGATGAGGCTGAGCCAGCACCAGAGCCTGATGCAAGTGAGCAAGAAGCATTGCAGCAGCAGGCAGACGAGGCCGCTGCGAGAGAAGAAGCTCAAGCTCAAGCACGAGCAGAAGAGCAAGCTCGCGAGCTGCAAGAAGCTCAAGCTCAGGCCGAAGCCGAGGCACAGCGACGAGAAGAAGAAGCGCAACGTCTAGCCGAACAGCAAGAAGTAGCAGCTCAAGCCAGAGAAGAGGCTCAGCGGGAAGCTGAGGCAGAAGCTCAGCGCCAGCGG
>NZ_JABUZF010000181.1:0-1777 GCF_014897885.1 Halomonas sp. 3D7M
TAGTCGTAACTGCGCCAACATTGTTAAAACGGCGATACAAAATCACGCTGAATAACATTGACGCCTACCGTAATATCAAGCCAAATGCTGATCATGATTAAATAAAAAAGCCCATAAAAAAGCATCAGCTATAACATAGTATAGAAACAATACTGACAATACGACTAGCGCACGCCTACGATAATCGCCTTTGTGTGCGATTTAAACCCTATTCATGGCTTTTCGCTGTTGGCAACCACTTACATTTACCTACTTTTTGCACATTGTAAGTCGCTTATTACTCATCCTCTTCTGCAAAGTCACTTTCTCCGTGCCAGGCAACTGCAACACCATTGGGGTAACGCAAGTCAATATAGCGAATATGCTCACCAACCTGAGCAAGCTCACGCTGCCACGATGCCGACAAACGAGCTAATCGGATTTCATGCTGACGTCTTCCTAACATTACCCAGGCACCATTACTTAACTGGAGCCGCCATGCACCACGAGGCTCTAGGCGTAATTGAGAAAGTGACAACGATAATCCCTGGAAATGAGGCGTTAAGCGGCGATAATAAGTAAGCACTTCTTCGCCACTTCCCGTCGGCCCAGCCAAATCAGGGAGCCCTTGAGGCACACCTAGTGGCGCAAACGCAAACGACTCACCTTTGGGGTTAAGTAGAAAATCATCGTTCCAGCGGGCCACTGGCGTTTGCTCTACCAGCTCAAATACAAGTGCATTTGGCCACTCTCTGGAAATTCTAACTTCATCCAGCCAGCCAATTTTCAATGCACGCCTACGTAGCTCACCTAAATCTGCCGAGAGCCAAGTTGCCTCTTGAACGAGTGGCGCTAGCTGAGTACGGAGGTAATCAGCACTCACATATTCCCACTCGCCACGAATAGACACACGCTCAATAGGCTTATCTAACCATAGCCATAAGGCACGCCCACCAGCACCTAGTAACAGTGCCAGCAATATGAGGCCTAACCACGCATTACGCTTCTTCATGAGCAGCTGCGTTGAACCGCAGTATTCAGTATACGCAACACCAACTGATCAAACTCTATGCCCGCATGCGCCGCCGCTTGAGGCACTAAACTATGATCCGTCATTCCTGGCACAGTATTAACTTCAATCAGCCAAAACTTGCCTATCGCATCGCGCATCACATCTACACGCCCCCAGCCTTCGCCACCTACAGCATCAAACGCTTTCTTGCATAGTTCTGCCAAGGCCTGCTCGTCACTAGATGCTAAGCCACTGGGCAGGTGATACTGAGTAGTGTTAGCAATGTATTTGGCTTCGTAATCATAAAAACCGCCTGGGACTTCGACACGAATTGCCGGCAACACGTCATTATCAAGCAGAGCAACGGTATACTCTTCACCTACAATGAACCGCTCAGCCATGACACGGGCGTCATAGTTCGCCGCCTCGTGATAGGCCGCTTCTAGTGCCTCCTGGCTTTTAACGATACTAATCCCCAGCGTGGAACCTTCGTGAACAGGCTTTACCATCATTGGTAAACCTAATTGCGACACCACCATAGACCAATCAGATGTCTCGCTGAGCATGATGCTTTGAGGGGTGGGTAGCCCTACGGCTTGCCAGACTTGCTTCGTACGCTGCTTATCCATTGCTAACGCTGACGCCAACACCCCACTGCCAGTGTAGGGCAGCCCTAAAAGCTCTAGCGCTCCCTGCAGCGTACCATCTTCGCCACCACGACCATGAAGAGCCACAAAAATAGCCGTTGGGGCAAGGCGTTCTAGCCCTACCAAACCCTCTTCTTTT
>NZ_JABUZF010000181.1:1817-9271 GCF_014897885.1 Halomonas sp. 3D7M
ACACCTTGACGCTTTAACGCGTCAAGCACAGCCGCACCGCTTTTAAGCGACACTTCGCGCTCTGCTGAAGTACCACCATAAACAACAACAACGCGTGCCAAGGGGTCATTCAATGACATTGCTGTACTCATAGCTCTACCTTATCTAGCGATAATTTGGCATGCGCGAAACGAAGCGAAATACCACCCACATCACCAGCGCCTTGAGTAATAAAAATATCCCCAGGACGCAGCAGCTTGCTTAACAGCGCAGGTAGCTCCTGCTTATGCTCAACGAACAATGGATCGACTTCTCCTCGCTGACGAATAGACCCAGCAAGGGTGCGACCCTCCGCGCCTGGAATCACAGCTTCCCCAGCGCTATAAACATCCAATAGAACGAGCGTATCCACTTGAGAAAGCACACGAACGAAATCTTCATAAAGATCGCGGGTGCGACTGTAGCGATGCGGCTGGTACAACATGACCAATCGACGTTCGGGCCAACCTGCACGAACTGCCTGGATAACCATGTCAACTTCACGGGGGTGGTGTCCGTAATCGTCTACTAACATGATATCGCCATCAGCATTGGGGGCGCTGAAGTGGCCATGCACTTGAAAGCGGCGCCCTACACCGGCAAAACTTGCCAGCCCACGAAGAATGGCATCGTCACTTACCCCAGCATCCGTTGCTACAACAATCGCCGCCATCGCGTTTAACGCATTGTGGCGACCGGGCATTGCTAGCCGAATAGCCAATGGAGCAGCTTCCCCAGGACGCACTGCGGTGAACGAGACTTCACCGCCTTGCTGAGTAAAGTCCACAATGCGGTAGTCAGCATCTTCATCGAAACCGTAGGTGACAAACTGACGTTTTACCTGGTCACGCATCGACCGAATGTTAGCGTCATCAATACACAGCACTGCCAGCCCGTAAAACGGCAAATTATGCAGAAACTCGATGAATGTGCTTTTTAAGCGCTCAAAATCCCCACCATAGGTCGCCATATGGTCTGCATCTATGTTCGTCACAATAGAGACCATTGGCTGCAGATGAAGAAACGACGCATCCGATTCATCTGCCTCAGCGACTAGATAATCACCCTCACCCAACCGAGCGTTAGCGCCAGCACTGGTAAGTTTTCCACCAATCACAAAGGTGGGATCCAATCCGCCTTCCGCCAGCAACGTTGCCGTCAAACTGGTTGTGGTCGTCTTTCCATGGGTTCCTGCGACAGCAATGCCATGGCGAAAGCGCATTAGTTCGGCCAGCATTTCAGCACGCCTAACCACGGGCACACGATGCTCATGAGCCCAACGGATTTCAGGATTTGTTGCATCAATGGCGCTGGAGACAACCACGACGTCAGCGCCTACCACATTCTCTTCAGCATGACCGATAGCAACGTTAACGCCACACTGTCGAAGGCGCTCAACAACAGTCGATGCCTTCATATCGCTACCGCTGACGCTGTAACCCTGATTTGCGAGCACTTCAGCGATTCCACACATACCTGCGCCACCGATGCCAACAAAGTGCAAACGCTTAATACGGCGCATACCAGGGCCGCTTGGACGGACACCCGAGTGCAACGCATTATTAATAGAGTCGGTCACGCAGTCTCTCCTTGTTTAACCAGCGCTAAACATCCCTTCGTAAGACGCTCAGTCGCCTCTAAGTAGGCCGCCTGGCGGGCTTTAGAAGCCATGCCTGACAAAACGCTAGGGACTAATAGCTCATCTAAATAGTGTGTTAATCGCTCGGGGGTCAGCTCAGACTGTGTGACACAAAGTGCTGCCCCGGCCTTTACTAAAACGTCAGCATTGACCCGCTGATGATCATCAACAGCAAATGGAAACGGCACTAGCAAGGCGGGCTTTGCAGCTGCGGCAAGCTCTGCCACTGTTAGCGCTCCGGCACGACAAACGACTAAATCGGCCCACTTATACGCAGCCGCCATATCGTCAATAAAGGGAGTAACATCCGCCACAATTCCATGCTCGACATAGGCGCTTGCCGTCGCCACATCTCGGTCTTTGCCCGCTTGATGGCGAACATCAGGGCGTCGCTCTGGCGGCAAGCCCGCCAGCCCGGGCGGTAAACGCTCATTCAGTGCGACCGCTCCTAGCGAACCACCAACAACTAATAACCGCAGCGGGCGAACGGCCAGTTCAGAAGCACTCCTTGGATGCTCACCCAGTGCAGCAATATCTTCTCGCACCGGATTGCCAATCACTTCTGCCTTGTCACCAAAAGCCTCAGCAAACGCCGCGTATGTGCGAGTCGCCAATTTTGAGAGCACTTTATTGGTCAGCCCAGCAATAGCATTTTGTTCATGTATCACCAATGGCACCCTGGAAAGCCACGCTGCCAGCCCACCTGGGCCACTGGCAAACCCGCCTAACCCAACCACCACATCAGGATTGAAGCGGCGAATTACCTTTCGAGCTTGCAGTACGGCTTGGGAAAGGTTCAGCGGTGCCTTCAGCCAGCCAGTTACTCCGTTGCCACGCAGACCGCTTATGTCGATGGTATGAAGCGTAATACCTGCTTCTGGTACTAGGCGATTTTCGATCCCTCTTGGGCTTCCCAGCCACTCAACGTCGACATTGTGGGCTTTGAGCGAACGTGCTAGCGAAAGCGCCGGAATAACATGACCTCCGGTACCTCCTGCCATAATTAAAATGCGTCGACGTGCGTTCGTCGTCACAAACAACTCCTTGAGTAGTTACGGTAACCGAGGTTCATGGCGTGATTTATAGGGTGTCGATACACGACGCGGACGGTGACGCGTCTCCGCATCTACGCGCAACAACAAGCCAATCATCATACCGGTTACCAATAAACTTGAACCGCCATAGCTAATCAACGGCAATGTTAGCCCTTTCGTTGGCAACAGCCCCGAGCTTACCGCCATATTAATAAATGCCTGAGCTGCGATAACGAAACCTATGCCATAGCTGACATAGGCACCAAATAAATGGCCTGCCAATTCTGCACGACGACCAATCAACATTGCCCTGGTAATGAGCAAGGTAAATAGCAGTACAACGAGAATGGCCCCCATCATGCCGAGTTCTTCTGCGATGACAGCAAAAATAAAGTCGGTGTGAGCTTCAGGCAGGTAGTGAAGTTTTTGAACACTATTACCTAAACCAGTACCGGTCACATGCCCACGACCGAAAGCAATCAGCGCCTGAGTAAGCTGATAGCCAGTGGCAAACTGATCAGCCCATGGGTCCAAAAAGCTCGTCCACCGCGCTAATCGGTAAGGCTCCATAACGACCATCATGACGGCGCCAACAGCCAATACGCCACCACTACCAAATAGCAGGGTAAGTGAAGCGCCGCTCATCATTAACATACCAATAACGCACACGGTATATACCACCATGCCGCCAAAATCGGGAGCAAGAAAAAGCAGCCCCGCCGGAACGGCAAGCACCGCTAAAGGTCGCCACATACTGAATGCCCGTTGGCGTAGGTCATAGGTAAAGCGGGACATGAAAGCCGCCATGTAAAAAATCAAACCGATTTTTCCAAGCTCGGAAACTTGCAGGCTAGGCAAGGGACCAGGTAGTGAAATCCAGCGTTTACTGCCGTTAACTTCCTGACCAACCACGAGCACCAGCACTAGCATGATGATGCTCACTAGCAAAATCAGCGCTGCGTTTTGCCGCCATGCTTCCAAAGGAACACACAGCATAAAAAAACAAGCCAATATAGCCAGAAATAGAAAAATGCCATGCTGCCGAGAGTAGTGATAGGTATTTTCAAGCAGACCTACCGATGCCGAACTTACCATCACCCAGCCTAACCCAGCTAACGCTACGGCGGCGACGATCAACCACACATCGGAGGGTAAATGCCGCGTTGTCAAAGTATCGCGGATACGCTGCACTCGACTCATAACCTCTCTCCTGAGTGATTATGCTGTTTATGCTTCTGCTCAACCCAATCCCGAAAGGCATCGCCTCTCGCCTGGTAATTGACAAACTGATCTAGGCTTGCGCAGGCGGGTGACAGCAATACACAGTCGCCGGGTTCAGCTATTTCCCAGGCCACTTCCATCGCTTGAGTTAAATCGTTGACTAGATGCACTGGAACAGCAGATGAGATAGCGGCCTCAAGACGGCGTGCGTCAGCACCAAATAGCACCGCAGTTTTAGCGCTCTCTGCCAGAGGCATCGCCAGAGGGGTAAAGTCAGCACCTTTGCCGACACCACCGGCCAATAATATTACTTTCCCTGTCAGCGATGCGCTGATGCCTTGAATGGCGGCCAGCGTAGCGCCAACGTTAGTACCTTTTGAATCATTCACCCACATAACGTCATTGATACGAGCGATTACTTCACTACGATGGGGCAGCCCCTTAAAAGCAGTTAATGCTTGGCACATCGGTGCTTTTGCGAAGCCCAACGCCTTACCCATTGCCAAGGCTGCTAGTGCATTGGCATAGTTATGCCGCCCTGCCATGCTGAGAGCTGCTGTGCCAAGCCAAGCAGTATCACCTTGGAACAGCGTTAACTCGCCCCCTTTTTCAACTACCCCCCAGTCATTACCTGCGGGTGCGAAGGCCGTAAAACGCTCTACATGATCAACAGGCGACTCTGGCCAAGTGAGCGCATCATCCGCGTTGACAATGACTGATTGCGCACCGCGAAAAATACGCTGCTTAGCGCGGCGGTAACCCACCATATCTCCATGACGATCTAAGTGATCTTCACAGAGGTTTAAAAAAGCAGCCGCTTTAGCACCCAAATGAGGCGTTGTTTCCAGCTGAAAGCTTGAGAGTTCAAGGATGTAAAGCTCGGCATCAGGGCATTCAGCTAATAAATCCAATGCAGCCGTACCCAAATTGCCACCCACCGCAGCTTTAACACCAGCCACTCTAGCCATCTCGCCGAGTAATGTCGTAACAGTTGACTTGGCATTAGAGCCAGTAATAGCGGCGATCGGCGCATTCACCGCGCGAACAAACAAAGCAATCTCACCTACCAGTACGGGCTCCCCCGTTGCTGGATTATAACGCTCTAGCAAGCCATCAAGCCCTGGCGAATGAGGATCGACACCAGGGCTGACCACCACTTCGTAGGCATCTGTAAAATCAAGCGCCGTTAACGGACCACAATAAACCTCAACATTGGGGTTTTCGTTCTGAAAAGCGTGTAGCCCCGGAGGCTCGGCTCGCGTATCTGCCACCATAAATGGCACGCCTTGACGCGCCAAATGCCGACAAATAGCTTGCCCAGAAATTCCCAGGCCAATAACAACGGTGATTCCATTTGCGACTCGCACGATGACCGGCTCCTTTGTGCATCACGCTAATAGTGGCAACACTGCCGCTATTACTTTGCTAATCATCGAACTTTAAGCGTAGCCAACCCTAACAGCACCAGTACGACGGTAATAATCCAGAAACGCACAATGACCCGCGGCTCTGGCCAACCTTTCAACTCGTAGTGGTGATGCAACGGCGCCATACGGAAAATACGCCGACCGGTAAGCTTATAAGAGCCAACTTGAAGAATCACCGAGACCGTTTCAAGTACAAAGATACCGCCCATAATAAACAGCACAATTTCTTGGCGCACAATAACGGCGACAACGCCTAGCGCGGCACCTAGCGCCAGCGCCCCTACATCACCCATAAACACTTGAGCGGGATAAGTGTTGAACCACAAGAAGCCCAGGCCCGCACCAGCAATAGTGGCACAGAAAACAGCCAATTCGCCGGTCCCATGAATAAAAGGAATATGTAAATAGTTGGCAAACACAGCATTCCCGCTTGCATAGGCAAATACGGACAAGCCCATCGCCACCAGCACAGTGGGCATGATCGCTAGGCCATCAAGGCCATCCGTGAGATTGACTGCGTTAGAGCTGCCAACGATCACAAAATAGGTCAACACGATATAGAACACGCCAAGCGGCAACGCGACATCTTTAAACATCGGGATCAATAAGCTAGTTTCAGCCGGTGTCGCGGCCGTGAGATAAAGCACCAATGCAGCGCCAATACCCACCACCGACTGCCAGAAATACTTCCAACGAGCGGGTAATCCACGCGGGTTCTTTTCAACAACCTTGCGATAATCGTCGACCCAGCCAATAGCCCCGAAGCCTAATGTGACCAGCAGCACCACCCAAACATAATGATTGGTTAAATCGCCCCAGACCAGCGTGCTGATAGCAATAGCCAACAATATCATTGCCCCACCCATCGTGGGCGTACCTGCTTTAGACAAATGAGATTGAGGGCCATCATCACGAATTGCTTGGCCAATCTGGCCTTCCACTAACCGGCGTATAACCCAGGGCCCAAGCCACAGGCATAGCATGAGGGCCGTTAACGCTGCGAGAATGACACGTAAGGTTAAATAGTTAAAAACTTGGAAAGTAGACTGATATTGGGCTAGAAAATTCGCCAGGTGAAGTAACATGAACGGCGCTTACCTTGTTTCATCCGCACGTAGCGCAGCAATGACATTTTCCATGCCTGCACTACGCGATCCTTTCACCAACAGTGTGGTGTTAGGCGGCAGAGTATTAATAACATGACGCACTAGCGTCTCGTGGTCGTCAAAATGCAGCCCGCGACCGAAGGCTTCACTTGCTGAACGGGCGGCATCACCAAAAGTCAGTAATGTATCGATACCCAGTGACGCAGCGTAATGACCAATCTCAGTATGTAGGGCATGAGACTCGTTGCCCAGCTCCCCCATTGCGCCAAGCGCGCACCAGCGCGGTGAAGGAAAGTTCGCTAACGCATCCAACGCCGCTTTCACAGCACCAGGATTTGCATTGTACGTGTCGTCTAACAACGTCGTATTGCGCACACCGGGCACGATGCTTAACCTACCTGATAATGAGGACAATTCGCATAGCCCCGTCACTACTTGCTCTGGTGTAACACCTAATGCGAGAGCCGCTGCAGCAGCCGCCAAAGCATTACTCACATTATGCTTACCAATCAAGGGCAGCTGGACGTCACCCAGGATTTGGCCACGTTCAACAAGCGTAAAAGCATACCGCCCCAAAGAGTCACACGAAAGTGCGGACGCGTGAACGTCCGCATCGCCATGAAAGCCGTAGCTTACAACTTTCTTGCTTCCCGCACAGGCTGACCAAAATTCAAAGTAGTCGTCATCGCGGTTTAGCACCGCAATACCATCTTCCACTAGCCCGGCTAATATTTCGCTTTTGGCTTGGCTAATATTTTGCTTTTGGCTTGGGCAATTTGCCCCATACCGCCAAACTCTCCAACATGCGCGCCTGTTACATTGGTAATGATGGCGACATTAGGGGAGGTCAACTGGCTGGTCCAGGCAATTTCGCCCAAATGATTAGCCCCTAGCTCAATCACACCTGCCTGATGGTGCGTTGCTAAACGCAGCAACGTCAGCGGCGCACCAATATCATTGTTTAAGTTGCCCTCGGTAGCAAGCACACCACCCAATGGCGAAAGTAGCG
>NZ_JABUZF010000181.1:9369-15319 GCF_014897885.1 Halomonas sp. 3D7M
CCCGGGCCAGCAGGCCAAGGCCCAAACGCGTGTCTGCGCATACCAGCTGAGGAAGCAAACTGCTTACCGGGCGCTCAACCAGAGCAGCTGCAGCGCCTTTCTCAAGCGCCTGCTCAATAAAATCATGGCCATCAAAACGCGGCCCCTTCAAAGCCACAAACAGACAGCCCGGCACAATATGACGCGTATCGGTAATGACCGCCGTCACCGACAACTGGCATAAAGCTTGCGGGACAGAAAGTTTTAGCGCTGAAGCAATACTAGCTAACGACCAGTTCATCACATGGCAGCCCTAAGTTTGAAGGCTTTTATCACTTGTTCGCTATCTTGGTAGTCATGACGCACGTTACCAATGTGCTGATAGGCCTCATGCCCTTTTCCGGCCACCAAGATAACGTCCTGGGGATCAGCCTGCTGAACCGCATGACAAATCGCCTGACTACGATCACCTATTTCCGTAAAGGCAGCCGCAGCAGAAAAACCCGACATAATTTGTTGGCGAATTTGCTCGGCAGACTCCGTACGCGGATTATCGTCAGTAACGATCACGTGGTCAGCTCGCTGCTCCGCTACAGCAGCCATTTCTGCTCGCTTTCCCGTATCACGCTCACCACCACAACCGAACAGGCACCACAGCTTTCCGGTGCTCCCTAAATGCTCTTTCAGCGCTTCGAGAGCATTAGCTAATGCATCCGGCGTGTGGGCATAGTCGATAACAACGCTGGGCGCATTAACCTCGCGGTATAACGCCATACGCCCAGGCACTGGGCCCAACTCAGTTGCCGACTCAAACAACTGCTCTAAAGGCTCGCCCAATCCATAAAGCGCACTAATGGCTAACAGCACATTGTCTAGGTTAAACCGCCCCATCAAACCAAGATTAAGCGTTTTCTCACCTTCCGGCGTAGCAACAAGAGCCTGTTGACCATGCTCATGGGGATGCCAACCAATCACGCGCAGCGTCACTACTTCATCGTCGCCTACTGCCAAAACACGCACACGGCTATCACAGCCTGCCAACATTAGCCGCGCAAGAGGATCATTTGCATTGACGACCGCAAGCAAAAGCTCAGAACGCCGGAACAACTTTGCTTTTGCAGCGGCATAAGCCGCCATACTGCCATGGTAATCAAGGTGATCTCGCGTCAGGTTGGTGAATACGCCTGCGGCGACGTTCACTGCGTCTAAACGGCGTTGCTCAAGGGCATGTGAAGAAGCTTCAAGCGCCACACGCTTCACTCCCTGGTTAGCCAAATCAGCCAAGGTTTCTTGCATTGCCAATGAGCCAGGCGTAGTAAGGCCTGTGTCGACCAATTGGCCAAGGCGACCAACACCTAATGTCCCAATCACCCCAGCAGGCTTGCCAAGCAGTTCACTTAACGCTGCTATATAATGGGTAACAGAGCTTTTCCCATTGGTGCCCGTCACCCCAATCACCTGAAGGTCTTTAGGAACAGAAAACAGTGTGCGACCTAGCTCGCCAAGTCGCATAGACAGATGCGGCAAATAAAGTATTTGCCCGTCCAGTGAAACACCACCTTCTCTTGTATGCGCCAAAACGAGTGACGCACCTGCCGCCACTGCTTGATCAACAAACTCATAACCATCACGCTGACTACCAGGGACAGCCACAAATACATCACCCATCGCTAACTTACGTGTATCCGTCACTAAGCGAAGCTGCTCTGGCAATTTAGGCAGCTCCTTAGGTAACACGGCGTTGGGCCAAACCTGCTTTAGCGCTATCCATAGACTTTCTGGGGACAACCTCATGCAATCTCCTTTGCTACTCGACCTCATGATCGGGTGGCACGTCCAGCAAACGTAGGGCATTACCTGTCACGCTAGAGAACACCGGAGCAGCCACTGCGCCACCATAAAATTGGCCAGCGCGGGGGTGGTCAATCATAACGACGGTAACAATACGCGGGTCGGAAATAGGCGCAATCCCCGCAAAAACACTGCGGTAAGCATCGGTGGTATAACCTTGCTGCCCTATTTTACGCACCGTGCCTGTTTTCCCCCCCACACGATAGCCTTCAACCTGCGCTCGGCGCCCACCGGTATAGGCGGCGACCGACGTTTCTAAAATATTCAGCAAATCATTAGCCACTGTGGGCGATATAGCAGGACTCCCCTGGGGAGGCTCAGAAAGCCTCAACAGCGAGGGCGGTAAACGCACGCCATCATTGGCGAGCGCTGTGTAAGCACTGGCCAATTGAACGGCTGAAACAGAGAGACCGTAACCATAGGAGAGCGTTGCTCGTTCACTTCGAGACCAGCGAACCGGCGCTGGCAAACTGCCTGTCGCCTCACCAGGAAAGCCGGTTCCTGGTGCTTGCCCAAGGCCTAGCTGATTGTATTTTTCCCAAATGGCCGTATCACTTAGCTGCAGCGCTAAACGAGACATACCAACGTTTGAAGATTTTTGTAGAATCCCCGCTAAATCTAAATCGCCATAATTACGGAAGTCTCGGATAGTGAACTGATCCAGGCGCATCCAGCCTGGCGAGGTATCAACGACAGCATCGCGATCTACAACACCACTTTCCAGTATTGCAGCCATCGCCAAAGGCTTCATAACAGACCCAGGTTCAAACACATCAACCAGTGCCTGGTTGCGTAAACCTCGCGGATCTAACCCAGCGCGGTTATTCGGGTTGTAAGAAGGCAAGTTAGCCATTGCTAACACTTCCCCTGTGCGCGCATCGAGCATTACCAACGCCCCACCGTCTGCCTCATGCTCAGCGACAGCAGCACGCAATTCACGGTAGGCCATATATTGAATACGCTGATCAATCGACAGCGTTAACTCACCACCAGGTTGCGCTTCACGAATAACACCCAGCTCACGAACTAACCGACCGCGTCGATCCTTTAAGACTCGGCGTTGTCCAGGATGCCCCGCCAAATAGGGCTGATAAGAGAGCTCCAGTCCCTCTTGACCCACATCATCCACATTGGTAACACCCAGCAACTGCGCCGCCACTTCACCGGCGGGATAATAACGTTTGTATTCACGCTGCTGATAAACACCAGGCGTACGTAAATCCAATATACGTTGGGCCGCATCTGGCGTCATTTGACGACGAAGGTACATAAACTCTCGACTGCTATATCGAGAGACACGAGATTCAAAGTCATCGAGCGACATGCCTAAAGCTTGCGCCAGCATTACTCGCTGAATGGCATCGGTAGGTAGCTCTTGAGGATTCGCCCAAAGTGTCACAACAGGCGTAGAAACAGCCAGAGGTTCACCATTACGATCAGTGATCATACCGCGGTGTGCGGGTATTGCCTCATGGCGCAGCGTACGGGCATCACCCTGGCTCTGTAAAAACGGGCGATCAATTACCTGAAGCAGCGTAATCCTGCCGACTAAAATGGCCGACGCCACCATCACAACAATGAGAATAAATAAAAAGCGTCCGCCAGCTAACGGCGGCGCAATAGGCATTTGACGGGATATCCCTCCCCGACTTTCGCGCTTCATGGTCGAATCACCTCGACATCATTCACATCGGGAATGCGCATTTCAAGCCGTTCCGTAGCAATTTGCTCTACACGGGCCGGAGTAGACCACGCCCCCTCTTCCAATAGCAGCTGTCCCCACTCGGTTTGCAGCTGATTTTTTTCCTGCTCTAACTGCTGTAGCTGCGCATACTGCACTCGCGTCATATGCGTGGTGGCAACCACTAAACCACCGGTAACGACACACGCTAAGAACAGCGCAACAAGGATAACCGGCCAAGCTCGAAAACGTAGCTTGAAAGGCCATTCGGTGCGCAGCGTTGACGCCCAACGCTCTATCCGATCCATGCTCATGATCACACTCGTTTACGGGCGGCTCGCATGACGGCACTGCGCGCCCGGGGGTTAGCGTCTACCTCTTCGTCACTTGGGCGTATTCCTTTACCCAAGGCTTCAAGACGGCGATTTAGCTGATCATCGCGAATCGGCACGCCCCGTGGCAAGTGCGTATCACCCCGCACATGATGACGAATGAAGCGTTTTACACGACGATCTTCAAGCGAGTGGAAGCTAATCACAACCAGATGCCCCCCAGGAGCCAACACTTCCAATGCCCCCTCAAGCGCTGCATCCAGTTGATCGAGCTCACCATTTAAATAAATACGCAGCCCCTGAAACGCTTTGGTCGCTGGGTGACGGCCCTTTTCCCAAGCAGGGTGAGCCTCTTTCAATACCTCGGCCAAGTCAACAGTGTGCGTAAAAGGCTTTTCCACACGTCGCGTAACAACAGCACGCGCCAAGCGCTTTGCGTAACGCTCTTCACCATAGGTTTTAAACACATTGGCAATATCACTTTCGCTAGCCCGGGCTAAAAACGCGGCTGCACTCTCTCCTTGGGTAGGATCCATACGCATATCAAGAGGACCGTTGCGCATAAAGCTAAAGCCACGCTCTGGATCATCTAACTGCGGGGAAGAAACACCAATATCTAGCAATACCCCTGAAAGCTTTCCGTAAACCCCTTGCTCTTGTGCATATTCAACTAACCGAGCGAACTCTCGCTGCGTTATGTCGAAACGAGGATCATCGATATCTTTAGCGGCTGCTATTGCTTGAGGGTCACGATCCATGGCCATTAAACGACCTTGTTCGCTCAAGCGCGAAAGAATAACGCGGGAGTGCCCGCCTCGCCCAAACGTGCCGTCTAAATAAATACCATCGGGATTATGAACAAGTGTATCTACCGCCCCTTCTAGTAAGACGCTGGTGTGGCGAAAATGGGAAGTAACCTGGTCAGCGTCAGGAGAAGGCATGTTAATCTCACACAGTGTTAAGAAAGATGCGAACGGCGCACCTTTTATGGAAATGGGGAGTCGGCCGATAAGCCGGGTTCTGTCGTGGACAGTCATTCCTCTAGGCGCTGCGTCACCACAGCGCTCAAGCAACCTACCCGGATCCAGCGCGGGCCACGCCATTGGATCCCTATTTGGTCTTGCTCCGAGTGGGGTTTACCATGCCACGCACTGTTGCCAGGCGCGCGGTGCGCTCTTACCGCACCCTTTCACCCTTACCAGCCTCGAAAGGCTTAGGCGGTCTACTCTCTGCTGCACTTTCCGTCGGCTTACGCCGCCCAGGCGTTACCTGGCACTCTGCCCTATGGAGCCCGGACTTTCCTCCCCCAACACACTTTTACAAGTGTATTAGCGGCGACTGTCTGGCCAACTCCGGCGGCAAGCATACCAGCGCCCCGCCGTCGCCTCAATGCCCACCTTTCAATGCTTGCAATCTTGCGTACCATTCCTGCTTTCGGCCGCCTAGCATTTTTGCAGCAACGGCTGCCCCCTGCTTGACGCCAACACCCTCTGCTAGCATTGCTTTAAGCAGCTCATCAGCAGTAATAGATTGCTCATCGCTTTGAACAACGGGCGCCGCCCCAGCGATCATTACGACAAATTCTCCACGACCTTGGTTAGGGTCTTGCTTAAGCTGATCAAGCAATGAGGAAGGCGAACCCTGCAAAAAAGTCTCATACGTTTTGGTCAATTCTCGCGCCAGAACAACCGCTCGCTCAGGCATTTGCTCACATAACGATTCGAGCGTGTGCTCAATACGGTGAGGTGACTCGTAAAAAACCAACGTTTCTTCTCGAGACTGCCATTTTTCAAGCGCTTGCCGTCGCGCACTCGGCTTAGACGGCAAAAACCCACCAAATGTAAACCTATCAGTCGGCAATCCGGCCGCTGAAAGCGCACTGACTAGCGCACAAGGCCCAGGAAGCGGCACCACCTGCCTACCCCGCAATCGCAACTCTCTTACCAATACGAACCCCGGGTCACATATAAGCGGCGTTCCCGCATCACTAATTAGGGCAACATTTTCCCCCGCCATTAAGTAACTATCCAGCGTATCGACACGCCGTGCTTCATTATGCTCATGCAGTGAGAGCATCGGCTTATTAATGCCCAAATGCGCTAACAAG
>NZ_JABUZF010000181.1:15357-20200 GCF_014897885.1 Halomonas sp. 3D7M
TGTATCCTCCGCAGCAATACGTGATACCTCCGCTAATACCCGAGCAGCGCGTGGCGATAAGTCTTCCAAATTCCCAATTGGTGTTGCAACCACGTACAATATACCCGGATGCTGGTGTGTCATCGTGACTCCCGATTTGTTAATAGCCTGCACTGACGGTGCGCCATGCTTGTGCAATGATAAATTTATCCGCTCATCGAGCGACGGCAGCGCAAATGGAAACTAAGGAAGGATACATGAAACAGTCAATACGTGGATTACTAGCCACTGCCTTCATGGCGCTTCTGATTACAGGGTGCGCTATGCAATCCCCAAGCGTGGTTGACCGCGCCCCTGATCAGGATGCTAGCCGATTACTTAGTCAAGCAGAGCAGCAAGCGCCTGAACAAGCTGCCAAGACGCGACTGGAAGCGGCTAATATCCTCGCCAGACAAGGACAACGCGAAAATGCTTTTGACGCAGCCGATGCGGTTGATGAAAACATGCTTTCAGAATCGGATCGGGTGCGCTGGGCAATGCTTTTCTCTGAACTTGCTCGCGGCATGGACGATCCCCGCGCAGTCCTCCGCGCGACCCAGGTGCTTGACGACGAACTGCCTATGCAAGCAAACCAGCAAGAAACCCTTGCAGAACGGCAGCAGTGGGCACGTCAAGCCTTGGATCAAACTGAATATACGAAAGTATCCATACCTGAATTAGAGGGTGTCGAAATACGCCGCATAGCAGTGGCATTACCAGAATCTGGCCCACTAAGCAGTGTGGCTAACGCTATCGCTTCTGCCATGCGCCGTCACCACGATTTGCGCGGAGATAATGTACAGCTTAATTTCATCAATGCGTCTCAATATTCATTAGATGAAATTTACCAACGTGCACAGCAAATGAACGCTCAACTTTTGATTGGTCCAATTGACAAAGGCCAAGTCACCCAACTTGAGCAGCGCGATAGTGTACCACTACCGACGCTGGCTCTGAACTATGGCAACAGCGCAAGCAATCAAGCATCTCAACTGCTTCAGTATGGTTTATCTGCTGAAGATGAAGCCCGCCAAGCAGCTCGCCGCGCCTTTCAGGACGGCCATCGTCAAATGTCTATCATGGTGCCCGACAATGCCTGGGGACGGCGCGTCGGTGAAGCTTTCTGGAATGAGTGGCAAAGCCAAGGCGGTGAAATCACCAATGCCGTCCGCTATAACCCTAGCAGCGCCGTAGCTAACGCCGTCAAAACAGCCCTAAATGTCAGCGGCGATCGTGCCCGCCTGGGGAACATTGATGCACTATTCTTACTGGCACTTCCCGAATACGCACGCCAAGTGCCGCCCACCATGGACTACTACTACGCCCCCAACCTGCCTATTTATGCCACCTCCCACCTCCATGAAGGGCGCCTACAGACACGCTTAGATCAAGACCTAAATGATGTAATGTTTATCGATATTCCCTGGCAAATCCCTGACGCAGCGGTTGGCGGGGAAGAGGCGCTGCCCTTTTATTCGACGTACGCAGAGCTTCGCAACGAGTCAGACCCTTCAATGTTTCGCCTAATGGCAATGGGCGTGGATGCTTACGAACTTGGCATCCGCCTATCAGACTTATCAGCCCTTGACGGCATGAATGGAAGCACTGGTACGCTTCGCCTATCAGGTGATGGCAGGGTTTCTCGAGAACTACCGTGGGCGAAATTCCAAAATGGCGTGCCTTCGCCCATTTTGATTCCTGGCCTACTGAACGATGACCAATAGTTATCAGAATCCCAATACTCCGCAAACAGCGCGGACACGGGGCGCAGCCATTGAGCAACTAGCCGCTCAATGGCTGCAGCAACATGGCTTAACGCTTGTCACTAGCAATCATCACGTTAAAGGCGGTGAGCTTGATCTTGTGATGAAAGACCAGGACATCCTGGTCTTTATCGAGGTCAAACATCGCACCACTACTCGTTACGGCCACCCCTTAGAGACCGTCACTGCACAGAAGCGCCACCGCTTAATACGAGCAGCCAAGCTCTATATCGCTCGGCATGCTGTTTCAAGTCCGTGTCGCTTTGATATCCTAGCGATCACAGGCACGCCTCCCGCGCTTGAATTCCAGTGGGAAAAAGCGGCTTTTGATGCTTACTGATACTTTTACCTAGGATGCCCTAATGGACTTTCAATCACGCATACTTAATCACTTTAACGCCAGCATAGATACGAAGACATATGCCAGCGAAGTGCTGCCGCCTTTCATCGAAGTCGCCAGCCAAATGATGGTTCAGTGCTTAGTTAACGAAGGTAAAGTTCTCGCCTGCGGCAATGGCGGCAGCGCAGGCGATAGCCAGCACTTTTCGTCCGAGCTATTGAATCGTTTTGAACGTGAGCGCCCCAGCCTACCCGCACTAGCACTGACAACCGACACTTCAACGCTGACCTCGATCGCCAACGACTACAGTTATAATGAAGTGTTTTCCAAGCAGATCAGGGCGCTAGGCCAGCCCGGTGATGTCTTATTAGCCATTTCCACCAGCGGCAACTCAGCTAATATCGTTCAAGCTATCCAAGCGGCCCATGACCGCGACATGACGGTAGTCGCGCTAACGGGCAGAGATGGCGGCGATATGGCGTCATTACTAGGCCAGGATGACTGTGAGATTCGCGTTCCAGCAACATCCACTGCACGCATTCAAGAGGTTCACCTACTCGTCATCCACTGCTTATGTGATTTAATTGACGAGCAGCTCTTTGGCGGAGTCGACTAAATAGTCAGCACCAAACAAATTAAACTGAGCAGATTAAACTGCACAGACACAATCAAACGGGTAGATTAATACCTACTGACTTTACATTTTGAAAGGAGTCATCGCCATGGCCCTACGCTATTCTTTATACAAACTGATTGCCGTTGCGACACTAAGCGTTATTTTACTAACTGGATGTGCTAATAACGCGGCATCTAACCCTTCCAACTATGGTCAGCGCAGCAGTGATGTCGAAGCCATTGACACAACCATTGAACGTGAAGCGCCACGTGCGCTGGAGCGCTCAGACGCCCGCTTGAGAGATGCACGCATTAGAGCACATAGCTATAACGGCTCATTACTTCTGGTAGGGCAAGTGCCTAGCGAGGAACTGCGTAATAAAGCAGGTGAAGTCGCCAGCTCTCTACGCGGCGTAGACCAAGTACATAACGAACTCAGTATTGCTGCAAACCTACCCGCTAGCCAACGCCTAAACGATACCTGGCTAACCACCAATGTCATGAGCCAACTCGCCACTAATGACCGCATCGACTCATCAAAGCTAAAAATCACCACAGAAAACGCGACGGTGTATCTGATGGGCATGGTAACTCGAGATGAAGGCAACCGAATTGCTAACGCGGTATCAGCGGTTGGCGGCATTCAGCGAATCGTTAAAGTCTTTGACTATATGGATTGATTAACACACCGCCATAAAAAAACCTCGTCCTCGGCTTTTCACCGAGACGAGGTTTTTTATTCATCAACTGCTTGCTAAGAAAAACCGACGCTCAAAAGCACAAGTTAACAACTTAGCTAAAAACCACGCTACTTAACCACGCGTAGCGTTGGTTTTTTCTTAGCCTTCTTAGACGGCAGTGCAGAAACGTCACCCTCTTTTTCAGGAACAGGCTCTGTTACCGTTAACTCAGGCTTGGACGATTCGTCAAAAGTGTCTGAAAAATCGCCATCCAGTTCGGCATCATCAAACTCTGCCGCATCCAGCTCTGGCTCATGCCCAAACACCATACCAGCACCATTTTCACGAGCGTAGATCGCGATAAGCGCAGGCGTAGGAATCATTACCTGCATAGGCTGGCCACCAAAGCGAGCGTTAAACCCCATGGCCTGATTTTCCATAAACAGGTCACGCACAGCGGTCGGCGCTACATTCAACACAATTTGTCCATTTTGAACAAACTGGCGCGGTACTTCCACGCCAGGCTGAGTAGCATCAACCACCACATAAGGCGTCAACTCATTATCCAACAACCACTCATAGAGAGCTCGGGCGAGATAGGGACGGCTCGATTTCATAAGACTCCCTCCTCCTGACAAATATGCCCCTTACCTGATTAAGGAGAAGAGGCAGTATGAATTCAAGCGCGCATCTCTTTTTCACGCTCGTTTAAAGATGCTTTAAACGCTTCACGTTCGAATACTCGCGACATATAGCCCAACAGAGGCTTTACCTGCTTCTCAGGCAACTCAATATTCAGCTCAGGCAAACGCCATAAAATCGGCGCTAAACAGCAGTCTACAAGCGTAAACTCCTCACTCATAAAGTAAGGCATATCTTCAAAGATAGGCGAAATCCCAATGAGGCTTTCGCGCAGTTCTTTACGCGCTTTTTCCGCTTCTTTTTTACCGCCTGTGCGTATCTGCTCCAGCATTGGGCACCACTCGCGCTCAATACGATGCATCCACAAACGACTTTGCGCCCGCGCCACCGGATAAACGGGCAGCAGAGGAGGATGAGGGAAACGCTCATCCAGATACTCCATCATGACCTTAGACTCATAGAGCACTAAGTCACGATCTAGCAGCGTAGGCACGCTGTTGTACGGGTTGAGGTCTGCTAACTCTTCAGGTGGACGCTCATCGCTGACATCAACGATATCAACCGCCACCCCCTTTTCAGCCAGAACAATGCGCACACGATGACTAAAATGATCATCATTACCAGAGTAAAAGATCATCGACGACCGCTTGGCCACAACACCCATGAAAGCATCCTCGCATCAAAACAATCTTTGATAATAACACGCCAGCGCTAGCTTATGGGATGGTAACCCGCTTTGCATTACGACTGACTAGATAAACAAAGGGCGCACGGCTTCCGCCGTG
>NZ_JABUZF010000178.1:0-12599 GCF_014897885.1 Halomonas sp. 3D7M
AAACTTGCCGCTAATGTGGGTGCCATGCTGCTCGCGTTTATTGCGCTTATTGCCCTGATTAACGGAATTCTAGGCGGCGTTGGCGGTTGGTTTGGCTTTGAATCACTCAGCCTTGAACTGATTCTTGGCTGGCTGTTTGCGCCGCTTGCCTTCTTGCTTGGCGTCCCTTGGGAAGAAGCTACCCTGGCGGGTTCGTTTATCGGTCAAAAACTGGTGGTGAATGAGTTTGTCGCCTTTATCAACTTGGCTCCCTACATTGATGGGGAACAGGTAGTGGCCGCCACGGGTCAAATGATGACTCCACACACCATGGCGATTCTTTCCTTTGCGTTATGTGGCTTTGCCAACCTGTCCTCGATTGCTATTTTGCTGGGCGGCTTAGGCAGCATTGCCCCTACACGCCGTAAAGAGATTGCCCGTTTTGGCGTGAAGGCCGTATTGGCCGGTACACTCTCTAACCTAATGTCGGCCTCAATTGCAGGCTTCTTTATTGCGTTGAGTAGCGCCACGGCTTAACGCAGCGAGCACGACACTTTGCAACGGGCGCTGCTGTTTTCACGCAGGGCCCGTTTTGTCTTTTATTAATTTGCGAGAACTCCATGACTGCGACTGCCTCCTCTCAGCACACTCAAGCCCAACTTACCCAAGCTGCCCGTCAAGCACTCACCCTCATGGATCTAACGAGCCTGAACGACAGCGACACCGATAGCACGATTGAAGCGCTCTGCCAGCAACTTAAAACACCCTTTGGCAACCCAGCAGCGGTATGCGTTTATCCGCAATTTGTGGTTACCGCGCAGCGTGCACTAACCGCTCACAAGCTCAATGACCACGTTAAAATTGCCACGGTTACCAACTTCCCAGACGGTGGTGACGACATCATGGGCGCCGCCCGTGAAACCCGCGACGCTGTCGCTTCCGGTGCCGATGAAGTCGATGTGGTCTTCCCCTACCGCGCATTGATGGCAGGCGATGAAGCAATTGGCCTAGAGCTGGTCGAAATGTGTAAAGCCGCCTGCGCTGGTCAAGCACGCTTAAAAGTCATCATTGAATCGGGCGAACTCAAAGATCCCGCGCTTATCAAGCGTGCCAGTGAACTGGCGATTGAAGGCGGCGCTGACTTTATTAAAACATCGACAGGCA
The DNA here is from genome assembly GCF_014897885.1 of Halomonas sp. 3D7M. NCBI lineage: Bacteria > Pseudomonadati > Pseudomonadota > Gammaproteobacteria > Oceanospirillales > Halomonadaceae > Halomonas > Halomonas sp. 3D7M. The sequence goes on from NZ_JABUZF010000178.1 coordinate 1,144, forward strand.
AGGTCGACACAAACGCCACCCTGGAAGCCGCTGAGATCATGCTCAACGCGATTAAAGCCAGCGGTGAAGATGTCGGGTTTAAAGCCGCCGGTGGCGTGCGCACCACTGAAGAAGCCGCCGAGTACCTAGCACTTGCTACGAACATTATGGGCGCGCAGTGGATAACGCCTGAGCACTTCCGGTTTGGTGCCTCCAGCCTGCTGGGTAATTTATTGAATACGCTAAGCGGCGCCCCACAAACCGCATCGCTCGCCACTACTAACGGAGGCTACTAAATGTCATCTACCGCTTCTCATCACGCTCTCCTACCCCAGGAACTGATCCGCCTGAAGCGCGATAATCAGCCGCTACCCGCGGAAGAGATCAAAGCCTTCGTACAAGGCATTGCCGATGATCGCATCAGCGACGCCCAGATTGGCGCCTTCACCATGGCGGTGTTCTTAAACGGCATGAGCCGTGAAGAAGTCGTCGCCCTGACCACGGCGACCCGCGACTCTGGCCATGTCATGCAGTGGGACTCCCTCAACCTGCCCGGCCCGATTGTCGATAAACACTCTACCGGCGGCGTTGGTGATTTAGTGTCGTTGGTGCTCGGCCCCTGGGTCGCCGCTTGCGGCGCCTTTGTGCCGATGATTTCAGGTCGTGGCCTTGGCCACACCGGCGGCACGCTGGACAAGCTGGAATCGATCCCCGGTTACGACCCCTACCCAGCGCCGGAACGCTTTAGCAGTGTGGTGAAATCAACCGGTGTAGCGATTATCGGCCAAACCGGCAATCTGGCCCCCGCCGATAAACGCATTTACGGCGTGCGTGATGTGACCGCCACCGTGGAGTCCATTCCACTGATTACCGCCTCTATTCTGGGTAAAAAACTGGCCTCTGGTTTAGATGCCTTAGTGATGGACGTTAAGGTTGGCAGCGGCGCCTTTATGCCCACGCCGGAAAAATCCCGCGAGCTAGCCAAAAGCATCGCCAACGTGGCAACCCAAGCCGGCACCCCAACCACAGCTCTGCTCACCGACATGAGCCAGCCGTTGGCCCCTTGCGCTGGCAACGCGGTCGAAATCGTCGAGACCCTGGCCCTACTGCGCGGCGAACGTGCCAACAGTCGCGTTATGCAGGTCACCCGCGAACTGGCGGTGGAAATGCTGATCGCTGGCAAACTGGTCAACAACCGTGAAGAAGCCCTAACTAAGCTGGAAAAAGCGCTCACCTCGGGTGCAGCAGCCGAAGTCTTCGCCCGCATGGTACGCGAGCTGGGCGGTCCCGCCGACTTTATGGAACGCTCGGATAGCTACTTGGCCACCGCACCGGTTATTCAGCCGGTGTACCCTGAGCAGAGTGGCATCGTACAGCGTATCGACACCCGTGCCGTCGGTATGAGCGTCGTCGAGCTAGGCGGTGGCCGCCTGCGCAACGACGCTAGCGTCGATCACAGCGTCGGTTTTAGCGATATTGTCGAGATTGGCGACCGTGTCGATAGCCAGCGTCCGTTAGCCATCGTTCACGCCCGCAGTGAAGATGCGGCCAAGCGTGCCGCTGCTCAGTTGCGTGCCGCCATGACCCTTAGCGAAGAGCCTGCCGCAGCGGACACACTGCTTCAAGACACCTTCCGAGGAGAAGCCTAATGCGTCGTGCGATTGTATTAGTCCTTGATTCGTTTGGGATCGGTAGCGCCCCCGATGCTGATAAATTCGGCGACCAGGGTGCTGACACCCTGGGCCACATCGCTGCCGCCTGCGCCCGCGGTAACGCCGATACCGCTGAGCGCTCAGGCCCCCTAAAACTGCCCAACATGGCGGCGCTTGGCCTGTTCTACGCCCACCGCGATGCAACGGGAAGCGTCGCCGAAGGCGTTAACCTGCCAGCTCAATTAACAGGTGCGTACGCCCACGCCAAGGAGATCTCCAGCGGCAAGGACACTCCCTCCGGCCACTGGGAAATTGCTGGCGTACCAGTGCGTTTTGACTGGGGTTATTTTCTTGATAAAACCAACAGCTTCCCCCTTGAACTGCTCGACGCCATCGTGCAAGAAGCCGGCCTCACTGGGGTGATTGGCAACTGCCACGCTTCGGGCACCGAGATCATCGCCCGTCTGGGTGAAGAGCACATAGCCACCGGCAAGCCCATCGTTTATACCTCGGCAGATTCGGTGTTTCAGATTGCCGCCCACGAGGAGCACTTTGGCTTAGAGCGCCTCTACGCGCTGTGCGAAACCGTGCGCGAGCTTCTCGAGCCCTACAACATTGGCCGTGTGATTGCCCGCCCGTTTAACGGCGATGACAGCACCAGTTTTGCCCGCACCGGCAACCGCCGTGACTACAGCGTTGAGCCGCCCAGCCCCACCGTATTGCAGAAACTGGCCGATGCCGGCGGCGAAGTGGTCTCGATTGGCAAGATCGCGGACATTTACGCGCATTGCGGCATTACCCATAAGGTCAAAGCCAGCGGCCACGACGCCCTGATGGAAGCCACGCTCGCCGAAGTAGCCCGCACCGCGAAAGAAACCAGCGACCGCCCAACCATGATCATGACCAACTTTGTTGATTTTGATTCGGTTTACGGCCACCGCCGTGACGTGCCGGGCTACGCCGCCGCACTTGAGCATTTCGATGCCCGCCTGCCGGAACTGCTTGCCGCACTCAACGACGATGACCTGTTGCTGCTCACCGCCGACCACGGTTGCGACCCCAGCTGGGAAGGCACCGAACACACCCGCGAATATGTGCCGGTGATGGTGCATGGCGCAGGGTTTGCCCCCGGCCCGCTAGGCGAGCGCGACACCTTTGCCGATATCGGCCAGACATTAGCCGCCTTCTTCGCCGTTGAAGCGATGGAAGACGGCAAGAGCTTTTTACCTAACGCTGCCTGAACCGCAGCGTTGAGCGAATTAATCTGATTAAAAAACGATCAATAGGAGCGTTTTATGGCAACACCACATATCAATGCTGAAATGGGCGATTTCGCGGATACCGTTCTGATGCCCGGCGACCCGCTGCGCGCCAAGTACATCGCCGACACCTACCTGGAAAATGTTCGTCAGGTGAACGATGTACGCAGCATGTTCGGCTACACCGGTACTTACAAGGGCCGCGAAATTTCGGTCATGGGCCACGGCATGGGCATTCCGTCGGTGTCTATTTATGCCAAAGAGCTGATTACCGACTACGGCGTTAAATCGATTATTCGTGTGGGTTCCTGCGGCGCAGTGCGCGACGACGTCAACGTGCGTGACGTGGTTATTGGCATGGGTGCCTGCACCGATTCCAAAGTGAACCGTATGCGCTTTAATGACCACGACTTCTCGGCCATTGCTGACTTTGAGCTAACAAGCCACGCCGTTGCTGCCGCCAAGGCGCAGAATGTGCCGGTAAAAGTCGGCAATATCTTCTCAGCAGACCTGTTCTATAACCCGCAGACCGATATGGCCGAACTGCTCAAGCGCTACGGCATCGTGGGTGTGGAAATGGAAGCAGCAGGCCTTTACGGTGTTGCAGCAGAGTTTGGTGCCCGCGCGCTAACCATCTGTACGGTGTCCGACCATATTCTGAAAGGCGAGTCGCTCTCCAGCGCCGACCGCCAGACCACCTTCAATGACATGATGACGATTGCGCTAGACACAGTACTACGCGACGACGCCGCTAAGGCCTAATAGCCATTTATGAGGATAACGCCATGAGCCAAGCGGATAAGGCACTGGTTGATACGCTGCTGACCACCTTGGACAACGCTTATGCGCCCTACTCCAATCATCCAGTCGCCGCGGTAATGGAGTGCCCGGATGGCCAGCAGTTTGCAGGCGCTAACGTGGAAGTGGCGCACTACAAAGGGCTGTGCGCGGAAGCCTCGGCGATTTCCGCCATGATCACCGCTGGCCAGCGTGAGCTTGCCAAGGTGTACGTGATGGGACCAGGCGAGCACCTGTGTACACCCTGCGGCGACTGCCGCCAGCGCATTCGTGAATTCGCCACCCCAGAAACGCAAATTATGGTGCTTTCACACCAGGGCGACGTGCTAAAAACCTATACCATGGCAACGCTGCTTCCCGATGCCTTCGGCCCTGAGCAACTGCCACCGCGTTAAGCGTTCACCCTGTTTCCCGCATGACGAGCGTCACCGGCAACGATACATGCCGGGGCGCTTTGCTTGCTAGCGCTTCACCCAGCAGCTCCACGCTCATTGCCGCAATCGCTGCGATATCTTGACGAATGGTTGTTAACCCAGAGGCAAGCGCTGGCAGGTCATCAAAACCGGTCACTGCGACTTGGCGAGGCACGTCAATCCCCCTGTCTTCCAGCGCAGCAACGCAGCCCAAAGCCAGCTCGTCGGTGGCGCATACTAATGCATCAAATGGCGGGGCTTGGCCATTTGTGGTCTCCGCCAACAAACGATTTAAATAACGATAACTGGTCAGTGAGTCTGAGCTAAACCGATGTGGCAGGCTAATTAGTTGCTCAGAAAGCTCGGCTTCATCCAGCGCCCGTCGGTAACCCTCTAAACGGCTATGAGGCCCCGGCATTTCCAGCTCACCACCGACAAAAGCAAGCTGCCGACGTCCCTGAGCGATAAGGTGGTGCGTCATTTCATAAACCCCCTGGGCATCATCCGGTGCGACCGAAAATCCTTGCCCTGGGTTGCCAATGCGCACAAACGGCACGCCGGCATTTTCTAGCAAGCTGGGACGCTCATCCTCAGAGGTTTCCCCCAGCAGAATAGCCGCGCCCGCCCGTTCTGGTAGCTCTGCCGTCTGATCGTGATGGAAAAAGATCGGCACCATGCCCTGCTGGTGTAGTGCGACGGTTAAGTGTTGGTAAAGCAGAATATAGTAAGGACGCAGCTCGATATCCTGGCGCCCCAGGGAAATTCCTACCACTGCGGCCTTGCCACTAATCAGTTGCCTGGCCGCTGCGCTGGGCTGGTACGCCACTTCGCGGCTGATGGTAAGAATTTTTTCCCGCAACGCGTCACTTAGCCCTGGCTTACCATTAAGTGCCCGGCTGACCGAAGCAATAGAGACATCGGCCCGCCGGGCTATTTCGCGTATGGTCGCCGTTTGAGCGCTCTGTTTGGTCTGTTTCATGCCATGCCTCAGCGATTCAGCTTATGATTGTGCCAAAAATTGTGCCGAAAATCGCTGAGCATTGCGGCAAATCCAGCTACCAACCACGCCTACCTATGCGGGCAAGCTCGCTATCGAGCTGCTGAATTGCTTGTTCGGGGGAAATATCACCGGATAGGGCGTCATGCACACGGTTGAACACGGCGTTAGACACCCGCGGATACGCTTCTCCAGTAACGCTTGCAGGACGTGGCACACCGTTCATAACGGTTGCATAAAGTTCGCCAATAAACGGGTGGGCTTCCAGCACCTCGGCATTTTCATAGAGCACAGGCCGCGTCGGGTTTCGACCAAACTCAATGGCGTGAGCTTTCTGCTGCTCCTCAGCGGCGAGATAAGCCACTAGGTCAGCGGCGATATCAGGATGCTCTGAGTAGCGTGAAACCGCCCAGTTCCAGCCGCCAAGCGTCGCGACAGACTGCCCTTCGGGCCCGCGGGGTAACGGCGCGACGCCAAACTTGCCTTGAATGGGTGTACCATCGGCCTGCCCCAACGACCAGGCATAGGGCCAGTTACGCATAAACACGGCGTTACCCGATTGGAACACCCCGCGAGCTTCTTCTTCCATATAGTTGCGCACGCCCTCAGGACTGATGTCCCCCACCCAAGAGGCTGCTAGCGCAATGGCCTCTACTGCTTGGGGGTTATTGATGGTGACTTGCCCACCGGCATCCACAAAAGTGCCGCCACCGTGGCTGGCTATCCACTCCAATGCATTGGTGGTCAGCCCTTCATAGGCTCGCCCTTGGAACACAAACCCATGCATGCGCGCATTACCTGCGTCGCGCTCAGATTGCTGGATATGTCGCGCAGTGTCCGTCAACGCCTGCCAGGTTTGCGGCACTTCAGCGTCGTACTTGTCCAACAAGTCCTGGCGGTAATAGAGCAACCCTGCATCCGTAAACCACGGCAACGCCACCAGCTTGCCCTGCACGGTATTGTTATCCATCAGCGAAGGAATAAAGCCGTCAGCCGCGCCTTCCGGCAGGTAGTCATTTAGGTCAACCAAATGGTCGGCAAGTAGCCCTGGCCACACAATATCCACCATCAGCACATCCACATCTTGCGATTGGCTGCCTAATAGTTGCTGATAAAGCGACAACTTCTCAGTGGGTGATGCCGGGGTGGTGACGATATTCACTTGGTGACCATTAGCATCGGCCCACCGTTCTGCCAGGGTTGGGCAAAAATCTGCCGCCCCACCATCGCCACAGGCAATGGTAATTTCAGCCGCCATGGCAGGCAGCGTTGTGGGCAGCAGGGCAAACAGTATCGCTGACGAGCGCAGGTAGTGACGCATAGCATTCACCTCTATTGTTATTGGTAGGTAGGGAGCTAGTTAAAGGGTCGAGCCATCCACCTAGCTGGCAATCGCTAGGCTGCGGTCTTCCTGGCTTGATACGAAACAGGCATCGAGCACGGTTTGAATCGCCGCGCCGCGGGCAAAATCCGGTTGATCGTTATTGCCACTACGAATGCTCTCGACGAAGCGCTGGTAAATACTCGGCGTGGACGGTGCTTTCACAGTGCTCCAGCGGGCAGGATGTACGTCATCATCGAGACATACCTGCACATCCTCTTTTGAGGCGTCCAGGTCAATACGAATCGCGCCTTTATCGCCGTGCACACTCAGCGCCAGCGAGTTGTGATGCCCTGTTGCCCAGCGAGTGGCCTGAATAGTGCCTTTCGCACCATTGGCAAATGACACTCTCATCAGCGCGGTATCATTGGCATCCAGCACATACTCACCAATGCGATTGTCTGGGGCTTTTTCAAAGCAGGTTAACTCGCAGTTTACTCGGGTAATGTCGCCAACAGGGAAGCTGGCAAAGTCGACAATATGCACACCAACATCGCCTAATACGCCTTTGCTGCCGTGGGCTTCAGAAAGCCGCCACAGCCACTGGCTATCTTCATTCCAGCGCCCCCAGGCGTTACTCACTAGCCAGCTTTGCCTATAACTGGCATCGACATGACGAACTTGACCAATCGCCCCTCCCGCAATCAGTGCACGCGCGTGTTGAATCGCCGGGGCATCGCGGTAGCTTAGGTTGACCATGTTGATCACGTTAGCGGCCTGAGCAGCGGCCGCCATTTCATGGGCATCTTGTGCATTTGTCGCCAGCGGTTTTTCACACAGAATATGCTTACCTGCGGCAATGGCGGCCAGCGACGTGGCTTTGTGAACACCATCAGGGGTGACGTTACTTACCGCGTGAATATCATCCCGAGCCAACATGGCATCCAGGTCTTGATACACGTCGGCAATGCCATGATGCTCGGCAAACGCCTGGGCTTTGGCAAGGTCTCGGTCGCACACAGCCATCACTTCGATGCCTTCAAGACGGCCAAAATGCTTGGCGTGCTCGCCAGCCATGCTGCCTGCACCAATTATCGCTAAACGGATCATTTAAAGCCCTCCTCGCCGGGTTTATGCAGGCTTTCGCCTTTAATCTCGACCGGATTAGGCGCTTGGTCAGCGGGCACATTAGGGCAGCTGTCGATCCATCGCGAGCCTTCCGGGCGTGCCCAGTTCACGGCGTTTTTCAACACGGTTTTCACCTGGGCATCGTAATAAATCGGATAGGTTTCATGGCCAGGGCGGAAGTAGAAAATCTTGCCGTTGCCACGTTTGTAGGTCAGGCCGGAGCGGAACACCTCTCCCCCCTCAAAGGCACTGATAAAGATCACTTCATCGGGGTTAGGCACCGCAAACGGTTCGCCGTACATTTCGGTATGGGGCAGCTCAATGTAGTCCCCCAGGCCCTGAACAATCGGGTGACCTGGGTTCACTACCCATAGCCGTTCCCGCTCGCCCGCTTCACGCCACTTGAGTGAACACGTAGTTCCCATTAAGCGCTTAAAAATTTTCGAGTAGTGCCCCGAGTGCAGCACAATCAACCCCATGCCCTGGAGTACGCGTTTTTGAACGCGATCAACCGTCTCCTCCAACACATCGCCATGGGCGGCGTGGCCCCACCATAGCAGTACATCGGTGCTTTCAAGCATTGCTTCGCTCAAGCCCTGCTCTGGGTCTTGTAATGTGACAGCAGTGGCATCGATACCTTCTGCTTCGTTTAAACCTTCGGCGATGCACTGGTGCATACCCTTAGGGTAAATACGCGCCACGATGTCATTGGTCTGCTCGTGGACGTTCTCCCCCCATACGGTCACGTTAATGCTCATAGCTTCTCCTTGCGACATAAAACATCTTAAAAAATGACAGGTGAGGCTTAAAGTAAACGTTTACTCGCAAAGAGTAAACGTTTACTTAAATGCAACTTTAGTCGCTTCACAAGAGTAAAAAGAGTGCGCATTAGCGCTCATAAAAAAGCCCGCTGCATAAAGCAACAGGCTGTTTAGCTAAGAAACACAACGTGTTAGAAGTAGCCCGTCCCGCGGGGCATCATGCCAAGATGATTTTCAACACGCTTGACGCCCTGGGTATTTTCAGCTGCTACGGTCACTGCCTGCTTCTGTTCTACTGACTCTACTAGCCCCCAAATCTCTACGTTCCCACCATCAACAATCACACTGAAGCTTTCGGTTCGCACACCGGTGTTATTATCGATCTCTTTGAGAATGGCTTCACGGATAGAGCGATCATCCTCCGGCGACTGAGTGGGCGCTACAACCGCGTTAGCAATCCCTTGAAGTAAGTTTGCGCGACTGACAATACCAACGAGCTTACCGTCTCGCACCACTGGCACCCTCTTGATGTGATGCTTTTCCAGCAAACGAGCAATGCTATGCAGCGGTGCATTTTCTTCGACAGTTAGTGGCTTGGAGGTCATTACCTCATGCGCCTTACGCCCATGGGATTTAATATATGTCCCCGCGTCTTTACCGCCACTAAAGAGCGAGAGCCACCAAGAGCGGTTATCGTCCGCTTCATCTTTCACGCGACGCATCAAATCGCCTTCGCTCACGATACCCAACACTCTACGCTCATCATCGACGACCGGTACGGCACTAATGCGATTTTCGAGTAGCAACTGCGCTATATCGCGCACGTTTGCGTCGGGCCCTACACACACCACGTTGGGTGTCATAATGTCGATAGCTTGCACAGTATCCTCCAGGCGACAGGGTCGCAGTCGCAAATTATATGGCTCACCTTTGAGACTAGTGTGCTACTGGTGATTTCGCTATGCAGGCCCAGCCTCAGTGCCCGTCTATTGATCCAACGCAGTTTATTTGCTGGTTTTCTCTACACTTTCCTCAGCGACTTTCTCGACATCGACAATGCCAGAACGGCTCACAACCACTTTCCAGCGAGCTAGGTAGGTTGTGTCCTCACTACCCGTCTCACGAATGACCAAGTTAAACAGGTGACGTCTCTCGACACTTTCTCTAACGGCCTGACCTTCCTTCAGACGGTAAATGAAGTGCTTCTCTTTGCTCATTAAGCGCGTCAGCATGGAAAGATCGATATGCAGCGTTTCACGGGTATGCTCATAGCCGCTTAAAAAGCGGGTGGGCGACATACGCGAGCTGGAACGATAATGCAGTACTTCTTCTTCACGCTGAGCGACCGTTCGACGGCGCATTTGCTGAATATCAGCATCTAGTGCGGCATAGCGCTTATAGTCGAACCACTCTAACTGCCGACCCACCGATTGATTGCGCGTGGGGTCGATATATTGCCGCCGCCACTTTGGCCTTCCACGCCGAAGCCAGCGCCATAGCGTGTTACGCAGGTCGTCTTTAAACACCTCCCGCATCGCATAAAGCAGCGCCAACGCCAATACAAACAACGCAGTGACATCGCCCAGCACACTACGCAAGTGGAGCACACCAAGCGATACAAACGCCATTACCACTGCCGTCGCCAACGCTTTTACTGCCTTCTGCTCGCCGCTCCCAAGCTCTAGAGCACGCTGTTTGAGCGTAATGGGATGCTCAATAAGCCGCCTTAGCAAGCGCATTTTATTCGACATCCGAGTGGGATCTTCCATCACCCGTTCAGCGTTATACTCTTGCTCTTTTCGATAGTCGCTCTCACGCTGGCAGACAATGATAAAGCGACGTTTTATCTCACTAAACTCGCCGCCACGAGGCATATGCGCTACCAATGCCAACAGTTGCTGCTCGGTAAACCAGGAAAGGTAATTATCGATGTTGGCAAAGTATTTATAGAGCCGCTCGTCGGTGGGCGAATTGCGCCGCAACCGTTTAAGAATGCCGTCACTCAAATCACTCATTTCATACAGTTGATCACGGAGCGCATCGGCAAGCTCTTGAAGCTCGCCGCTCTCCTGGCGTTGATCGCTAGTTGCATGGCGTAGTTTTCGGGCGCTGACCAGCATTGCCTGAGTCGTTCGCTCTAACGCCCCAACGTATTGATAAGCGTACAAACTTAAACTTAACCGATAGGAATCACTGCCTAACTGATTACGGCTCGCTAAACGACTATGGACCAACGGTAAATGGTACTCATCACTGTAGTAAGTGCGTGAAACGCTAATCGCGCCGTGATAAAACGCCTCTTCTGAAATGACATGGGTGCTAAGCCCAAGCTCTTTGGGCACAAATAGGTAAACATCGAGCGTGTGCGACGTTTCTTCCTTGAGCCGTCGAGTGAGCCTCAGCTGGAAGCTATTTTTACGCTCAACATTGATCACCTAACGAATCTCCTACTTCATTGCGTAACGCGATGATATACCATGGCCAATCATTATCAGGATGGCCGTTAAAGCACTTCTGCGGTTAACCTCTTTGCCTTGGAGCCAAGGAATGTCCATTGCCCGTTTTTCACCCTTTGAGCTGTTGCTGCTAAAGAGCCGCAGCCAAGTGGATACGGCAACACTACTACTGTTAGCCTGGGTGCTTGTCCATCGCCAGCAGGTGTCTGAAGGCCAGCGGCGACGCCGACTGGCTCAGGTCACCGCGCAATTTCGTCACGGGCATGAACTTGGGCCGGTGATGAGCATTGCCCATAGTCAAGACCTTCAAGCCATTCAGTTAGCGGCCGAGGTTGTGCGCAAAGAGTGTTCCAACGAGCGCAGTCTCAGCATACTTTACCAAGCGATCACGGTAGCCACCGACGATGGCGAGCTATCTCTGAATAACCATTACATTCTGGGCTTTCTCGCTGATTTGCTAAATATCACACCTGCCACATTCAGCACTCTCTTTCATGAGTTAACGGGCAAACCACTGCAATCAGCAGAGGACCCCAGTCGAGATGCTTACTGGCAGGTGCACGATCCAGAATATCACGCGCGCAAGGCACGTGATGCACACGCGGCTGAGCAGAAAGCAAAAGAGGCCGAAGAGCGCCAGCGTGCTAATAAAGAACAACAGCAACAACAGCAACAAAAGCAACAAAAGCAAC
>NZ_JABUZF010000186.1:0-12172 GCF_014897885.1 Halomonas sp. 3D7M
CGCCGATGCTGACGCCGATGCTGATGCCGACGCCGACTTCGAGCTAGTAAATGTCGATGTTGCTGCGAATCTGGAGCGTGAAATCAGCTATGAGCCGGAAGAAACGCCGGATACGGGTAGCGATAGCCAGTTCGACTTGCTTGGTATCGACCTTCTAAGTGGACTCGCCAACCTGGATATTGGCTCTGGTGACCACCCGCTAGTCGAGTTCAGTCTGGATGAAAATACCAACGAGACCACGTTCAACGTCGATATCTCTGGAGCTCTGGAGGTCGGTGTACTGGACGACTATGTTCTGATCGTTGAAAGCTTTGAGAACGGGGAGTGGGGACGTGTCGAGGATGGTGAGAATAATCTCGACGAAGGACTGCTTTCACTGAGTCTGCTTGGCTTGGGTGGTACTTCAGGGCAGGTGACTCTGGAAAATCTGGATGCGGGCGACTATCGCGCCACCCTGGTTCCCGATCCAAGCTTGATCAATGTTGGTGTGGCCATCACTCGTGAGCTTGACGTTACCGCTACCGACTTGCTGGAGGTTGAGGACATTACAGTTGGTGAGGTTGCGGAAGGCAACTTTATTGATGAGGCCGCTAGCGGAGATGCCGGCAACCTGGAAGTTCAGTCCATCGCCTTCAATGGTACTGAGTTCACGCCTGTGAATGGTGAGATAGAAGTCGTTGGTGAATATGGCACTTTGGTCATAAATGCCGATGGTTCTTACACATACACGCCGAATGCAGAGGCGGGCAGCGCAGGTGTGGATAGCTTCACAGTGAACGTCGTGGATACTGTGACTAACGAAGAAAAATCCGCGAATATCAACGCTGAAGTGGCACTAGTCGATGTGCCAGGCGAAGGGGATGCCGACGCACCAGATATGCCGACGGCAGCTTTCAATGCTGCAGGTAACGAAGTTACCGGTGAAGCCGAGCCGAGCAGCACGGTCACGGTGTATGACGAAAACGGTGAAGAGATAGGTACGGCGATTGCCGATGAAGAAGTCGGCAGCTACACCGTTACGCTGGATGAGCCGTTGTGGGTACCGCCACCGCCGATGCAGGAACCGGCAGCTATAGCGTGGAACTTGATCCGGCCCTGGCCGACGGTGAAGAGGTAACGGTGACGGCCACTGATGGTTCAGGCAACGAATCCGAGCCAACCACCGCGATCGCATCGGATACCACCGCACCGGATGCGCCTACCGCCGAGTTCAACGCTGACGGCGATATGGTCACCGGTGACGCCGAGCCGAGCAGCTCAACCCCCGCGACCGCACCGGATACCACCGCACCGAACCTGCCGGGCGTGACCATTGGTAATGGTGATGCCTTCCTTACCACCGATGATCTTGATGAGGATGGCAATGTCGAAGTCACCATCGACCTGACCGACACCAACGCCGAGATCGGTGACACTCTGACCGTCAATGGTGTGGAAACCACCTTAACAGAGGAGCACATCAACGCTGAGGAAGTAGTGACCGAGGTTGAAGCGCCGGAGGGTGGTGGGACCCTGGAAGTCACGGCCCACTTGGCCGATGCTGTGGGTAACGTATCCGCCCCCGGTACTGCCAGTGCCACAGCGCTAATAGATGGTGAAGCAACCGCTAATTTAGGCAACCAGACCAGCCTGGACTACACGCCGGATAGTACCTCTGAGGTGCAGGTAATCGATCTTCTGGATAGCTTCCCAGAAGATGCGGGCACCACCGTGATTGTTGGAGACAATGAGGACTTCAACGCCTTCTCTGGGGATCTGGAGGTCGAGGTCAGTCAAGTTGGGCTATTGGCAGTGGCCGGTGCCTTCCGTGTCGATGTCTACGATGCAGGCGGTAATCTCGTGCACACCGCAGCCACCGCGGACAGTCCCTTGGTCGGTGATGTGGCCGGCCTGGGTATATTGGGGCTAACGGATGACGGAGCGCTAACCACAAAGGTTACCGGGCTGGAACCTGGGCAGTATCAGGTCATTGTGCGCAGCGATGAGAGTGCATTGAACCAACTGGTCGGCGATCTCACTCTGTCGGAGTTGGGCGATAGCGGTGTTGTGCTGGGTGAAGAAAATCAAGAGGTGGTGCTGGGTGCCGTGGAGGATGCCCTGAATGGCACTGTTCCTGTTCTTGACCTCTTGGGTCTTGGCTTAGGCACTGTCGTTGTCGGAATCCTAGAGCCAGTACTGGATACCACGACAGAGCTAGGGGCTGGAGAACTGGTCGATACCATTGTCGGCGGCTTGAACGATCTTGGCCTGACCTATCTGGTAGATGAGGTGCTCGATGCAGTTGCTGATGCCTTGCTCACCGAGACCCTGACGCTGCTCGAGCAGACCGAAATTACCACCACGCTGACCGAGCACGGCCTGGAGGGCGATGGTATCGCTGAAGGCACCGTGGACACGGGGGCTGGGGTAGTTGGCAGTGTGATAACGGAAGTCGCCAATAGCAGCGGACAAACCGTGCAACTGGAGGCTGGCACGGCAACCATTGCGGGGCTCTACGGTGATCTGGTGATCAATGAGGATGGCAGCTACACCTATACCGCCAATGGAGATATCGCCTCGCTAAACCAGCAGGAGACGTTTACCTACACGGTATCCGATGGCGACAGCCAGGCAGAGGCGGAGCTCACTGTTACGATCGAGGGCGAAATTCCGTTCTCGGCTAGTGATGATACCGCCACCATCGATATCGAATGGACAAACGTCACTGATAACGACTTCCACCAGGATGAGGGGTCGGCCAGCTCCGTTCTGCTAGTCTTGAACTTACCCTATGAAGGTGAAGAATTCGAGATCGAGCCTAATATGGAGCTGTCAGGCGTCGTTATCGCTTCTTCGTCGGTTAATCTTCTTGGCGGTGGCAACCTTAACATCCAGCGGCTTGACGATAACGAAAATTGGGAAACGGTTCACTCTCAAGAGTTCGGCAACTTGGTGGGTGTGGCTAATGAAGTAGCCAGTATCGATATTGCTGGACTGGATCTCGACCCCGGAACTTACCGAGTCCATTCACAGATCACTGGTGTAACAGCAGATGTCAACATCGATGGTAGCTTTGCCGCTACCTACCTTGATCAGTTCGAGTCCGCTTTCGTACCGGTATCGGGCAATCTGCTGGATAACGATGAGGCGATAGGCGCAAGTTTGGAGATCCTTGAGCCGGATACGGGGGACTATGTTGAGATCGGTGATGAGCCGATAACGATCGAAGGAGATTATGGCTCCCTGACCGTGGATGCCAACGGCAACTATAGCTACACGCCAAACGGTGACCTGGAGCACTTCACTGAGCCGCACTCGGAGGCGTTTGTCTACCAGCTTACCCACCCCAACGGCAGTACGAGTGAGGAGGCTACGCTGATCATTGAGCTTGAAGCGGTCGATGGGGAGGCGAGCCAACTCGACGATGAAGGCATTGCTGCGATGAGTACCTTCAGCCTTAGCGATATGGACTTCGGTGATGACACCGAAGAGCTGGTATTCCCTGAGTCTGAGGACAGCAACGAAGAGGAGGAGCAAGTAACGAGTGGTACTGATGGCTTTGAGGAGGTGCCAATGGGCGACTTCTCCGAGCCGAAGAATCCGCTTGACGATGAGTTTGATCAGACTCCTATGATCTGATTAGTACTCTAACGTTGGCATAACTGCCAAAGCACCGGGCCTTCGGGCCCGGTGTTGTTTTGAAGTTATTTGAAATCATCCATGAGACGATAAGCAGCGTTCAACATTAGGCCGTTGTGGGCTGAGTCGCTACGCGCTGTATTCGGCCATGATTAGGCAGTCTCGCTTTCCAGCCAAGCAACGATTTTATGCATTCCTGTGCTGTTTGAGCCTTTTACGAGCACACCGTCGCCATCGTTGAAGGTATCTGCCAGCACTGTTTTTAACGCATCAATAGACGCCACGTGGGCACCTTGCTGCGTAGCAGGCAAACGCTCCCAGAATGTTCGGTAATGGGGCCCAACGACATACAGTGTGTCGATTTTAGTACGCTCGACAGCCTCTAAAAGTGCCGTGTGGTACTGCTCGGCTGATGGCCCCAAATCTTCCATATGCCCCAGAATGGCAACTCGTTGTCCTTCAACAGCGAGATGTCCCAGTCGATCCAATGCTGCGGCCATTGAGCCTGGGTTGGCATTGTAGGCATCATTGATTAGTGTGAATTGGCGACCCTTAAAACGAATAAGTTTCTCCTCTCCACGGCCGGGTAATGGGCGGAATGTTTTTAAGCGTTCTAGTATTGATGCTAGCGGATAGTCTAGTGCCGTAATGACGGCTATTACTGCAAGGCTATTCAAGGCCATATGGTGGCCTGCTGCTCCAATTTCCACGCGTTCCTGTGGGCCGCCGTAACGTGACAATGTGGCAACCTGCGTTACGTTTTCATAGCTAATCAGTCGTATGTCACTCTGCTCGTGTTCGCCAAACAATATGACGCGTTGCTCGTTCTTAATGGCGGCCGAGTAGACCATTTCAAACTCGAGCATATCTCGGTTGATGACAGCGATCCCACCCGGTGACATACCCTCGAAAATGGCGCTTTTGACGCGAGCAATATCAGCCACTGTGTGTGAGCTACCTATATGCGCCGGATGGACGTTTAGGAAAACAGCAACATGCGGCCGTGCCATTCTGGAACTGGTCGGCATTCTGCCGACTGCCATTTCTAGTACTAGGTGTGGCACATCCCATCCTGCTGAAGATAGGTTCCAGGCAACGCCATGCGGTAAATTTGCATTGTGTGCACTGGCATAAACGTCACCTCGGGTTGCTAGCGCATGTGCCAGCATAGCCACGGCCGTCGTTTTACCTGAGCTTCCAGTCACTCCGACAACAACACCGCTCAGCTGATTTCGAGCATAGCGGCCAAGGGCTAAGATTGCCTCCCCGATGTTGTCGACCTCAAGTATTGGGAGTTCGTTGCTTTCTAGCGCCATCGTGGATGATGAGGATGAACTCACCATGATACCTGCTGGTGTTGGTAAGGTGCTCACGCGACTTGGCAGAACGCCGACCTTCTCACCCTCGCCTCTCACAACCACGAGGTCGCCACCACAAACGCTCGGAGCGAAATACTTAACTCCCTTTGCGAACCAGTCGTGTGTAGGCCGTCGAAGCCAGCGCCCCCCTGTGGCTGCTTCTATGTGATGGGCATTCCAGGCGCGGTCGTTGACCACTGGGTAGGGGGCGCAGGGCGCTTTTAGATAGTGGGTCAAGAACGCAACATACCCTGACAAATAGTGCTCCACATCATCGATACGTACACGGAAACTGTGGTGGCGAATAAAAAAGCTACCCATGATGCGCTGCGGGTTCTGAAAGTAGATAGCAAATTCTGGCCAGAAAAAACCATTGAGCAGGTAGTGTGCCCGTGCTTCTAATGCGCGGTAGAACTTCTTAAGATCAATTTGCTCCAGCAGGTGTTGATGCTGCTTGCTGGTTTCCAGGCGTGTAATCATTTTGTGAGCTGCCATCATCAATTCAAGCAGCGTTGGGAAAGTCGTAATACGTCCCATCACAAAATTAAGATGCCCTGAAACGTTTTTGATACCAAATTGGTAGTAACGCTCTTCTGGTCGGTAAAGAGTTAATTCATTGACGCAGTAGCTAAGCCAGTGGTCGTGAGTTTTCCAGTGGTCTTTTTCGATAAAATACTCAAAAGCGCTTACAACGGTGTTTAGCCAGCGTTCGTCTTTAGTAAGGCCGTATAGGCGCATTAGGCCGAAAGCGGCCTCGCCATCGTAGTATATGATACGAAACTCTTCTTTTATGCTGAGATCGTCGGCATTTAAAACGTGATGGAACTGGCCAGTGTCCTGATTTTGCATGCGCTGTATACCGAGCGCCAGCTGCTCCATAAGCGGCAAGTATTGCTGGTCATTAGTAAGCTCTGTGTATTTAACAAGGGCAAGCAAGCATACCGCGTTGCCGCCGAGCTTTATTTCGTTGTTGCTGTCTTGTAAGTAAGCGAGGGTTTCTCCAGAAGGTAAGGTATATTGGCGAATTAATTGGCTCGTTAAGTGCTCCATAGAGCGGTCTATTGCAGACTTTAACTCGCTACTTTGAGTGACTTCCCATGCTTCAAGCATAGAGTACGTGGTACTGGTGTGGCGAAGCGTATTGTAGGCGTTGATTTCTCTGTCGAAGCAGGGGTGAATGCCATAGATAAAGCGGCCTTTTGCATCGACCTGCTCTGCCAGGAATTGGCTGGATTGCTGGATTAATGAGGTAACCTGAGCAGGGTCTAGCTGCTCGATAATTCGCCGCCCGGTATTGCGACCTTCTTGACCGCCGCTATAGCCGTGAAGCAGTTCATGCGGTTTGTCGGGTTGCACTAAAATGGCTTGGGTGGTGAACAGCAGGGCTTGATCTTGGAGGGCTGGTAATGAGAAGTGCTTACCGTAGCGCTTCACACCATAGCTGAGAAAGTTTTTCTTGTTCAGTGCGGCTTTTGGCTGATTGCCACCTAGGTACAGCATGGCGTTTGCGTTGAGTTCTTGCTCAAGAAAGGCGTAGCGGAAGTTGGTATCTAGACAGACGCCATAGCGGAAATAGTTGCGCTTTACGCTTTGCATCTCTTTTAGGCAGTCGGCCCATGGCATGGCCCGCGTTCCGGTTACCCAGTCAATACGTAGCCAGCGTACCTTAGGCGACTCTTTAAATTTTCGTTGTTGCCAGTCGGCGAGCTTTTTCCACACCTCGGCTAGATGCTTACCTGAAAACTGCACCACGGTTGCTCGTTGCAAGCCATCCGTGAATGATAAAAAGAGGGTAAGTGATTTGTTTACTGATAAATGGGCTTTCGACAGCTCTGCTTCCAGTGGCGCTTTTGCCTGCACAATTAACTCTGAGAGTTTTTTTGTGGGGTGCTGCTTGATCAGGCTGCGTACCTGAGGCTGTTTGGCCTTTGGTTGGGCACTACGTGCGGCGGTAGGCTTTTTCACTGTTGGTTGCTGGCGCATGCTGTGCTTCTCTTTGTTAACGTCGCGAAAACACATGGGTATGGTGCGTTAACGCTTTATGTTTGGCTTAAATATCACATTTTAATTAGTGCGTGTCATTAGCGCCGGAGAGTAGCAACCCATGCTTTTTCTGGGTTAATTAGAAGTTTTGCTAATCAGCTTTAAAAGAACTTGCCAAGCGTAGGGGTGGTCTGTATTATATGCATCCGTTCGAGGGGGTCGTTAGCTCAGTTGGTAGAGCAGTTGACTTTTAATCAATTGGTCGTAGGTTCGAATCCTACACGACCCACCATTCGAACCAGTTTATAGCGCCAAGTGGTCAACTAGGTGCGTAGCAAAATTTGGGTCGTTAGCTCAGTTGGTAGAGCAGTTGACTTTTAATCAATTGGTCGTAGGTTCGAATCCTACACGACCCACCAAATTTAACGCCCCTGGTAGCTTGCTGCCAGGGGCGTTTTGCTATTCGGTGATGAAGCGTCCTAACGCACACTTTATGCTTGCAGCGGGCAACGATTTAACACCACAATAGTCTTAGTTATAGCTACCAATGATGTCTCGGTAGCGCTGCCCGCACTAATGGCGGGCAGAGCGATGAGTCACCGCGAGAGACGCAGCGACTCGTCGCATCGAGTGCGGCGTTTGCGGAGTGCACGCGCCGTGACCGGTGTTTAACAGGGGGATTCCCTGTTCGTCACAGTGGTAGACACGATGACTATTATGACTACTCAAGCTGAGCTTGACGCTCCGCTCCCCAGCCCGTACTGCCCCACCCGCATTCCTGCGGAAGATGAGGCGCGGGTAGCCGAAATCAAGCAGTTGCTAAAAGCACACAATGCGGTGCTCGTCGCCCATTACTACACCGATGATGCCATTCAACAGCTGGCTGAAGAGACCGGTGGCTGTGTTGCTGACTCCCTTGAAATGGCGCGCTTTGGTGCGCGGCACGATGCAACAACGCTGGTGGTTGCAGGTGTACGCTTCATGGGGGAAACAGCGAAAATTCTATCCCCAGAAAAACGCGTTTTAATGCCCACCCTGGAAGCGACCTGTTCGCTGGATATTGGTTGCCCTGCTGACGAGTTTAGCGCTTTTTGTGATGCGCATCCGGATCGTACCGTTGTGGTATACGCCAATACCTCGGCTGCTGTAAAAGCGCGCGCTGACTGGGTCGTCACCTCTTCGATTGCCGTCGACGTTATTGAGCACCTTCAAGCCAAAGGTGAAAAAATACTGTGGGCGCCGGATAAGCACTTAGGTGGCTATATCCAGAAAAAAACCGGTGCAGATATGCTGATGTGGGACGGTGCCTGTATCGTTCACGAAGAGTTCAAGGCAAAGGGGATTGAAGATCTTAAGCGTCTTTACCCTGAAGCCGCTGTACTGGTGCACCCAGAGTCGCCCGATGCCGTGGTCAAACTGGCCGATGTGGCAGGTTCAACCTCTCAGTTGATCAAAGCCGCGCAAACGTTGCCCAATGACAAACTGATCGTTGCTACTGATCGCGGTATTTTCTTTAAAATGCAGCAGGCGGTGCCCGATAAAACGCTATTTGAGGCGCCCACAGCAGGTAACGGTGCGACCTGTCGTAGCTGCGCACATTGCCCGTGGATGGCGATGAATGCTCTGGATAACTTGGCGGGTGCGTTGCGTGACGGTAGCGGTGAGATTTTTGTTGATGACACGCTGCGGTGGCAGGCGTTAAAACCATTAGAGCGAATGCTGAACTTTAATGCCTAGTGTATAAACTCTCCATGGCAGCAAGGCGACAGCCCGAATGCGATAAGCATGCGGGCTGTTTTTTTGAAACATCAAAACTTCTCTAGTGCCTCGCGGTATTCAATGAACGCTTCCCTACGTTGTTCGATACGCGCCAGTGCCTGTTGATCATTCTCTTGCTGTGCGGCATCTTTGGCGATGCTCAACTGACGAATGCCGCGGTCAATTCTGCCTGTTAGCTGTAAGTGTTCTGCTCGCGCTAAGTGTCCCCAGCCGTCATAGCCGCTTCGTCCGGCTGCTTCGGCAAGAAGATTGAACCCTTGAGGGGTTTCAGGGTGCTGAGCAGTAATATCACGTAATAACTCATAAGCTGCTTGAGGATCGCGCTGGAGCTGGGCTTCGGCTAACACCAATTGAGCAGGTAAGTAGTTGGGCATGATGCGCAGCAGGCGCTGGCTACGCGTAATAGCCTCCTCATAGCGTTGTGCTTCTAGCGCAACGGTGGCGGCAGAAGCCGGTAGCATGCCATAGTCAGGTAGCTCGCGGGCCAATTGGTCAAGGGTTTGCAGTGCGTTGTCTGTTTGGCCATTGCGGGCTGCCATTAGCGCTGATAGGTAGCGTTGCGCTTGTTCTTCGCTATCCTCTTGAGCAAGTCGTGACGCAGCTTGTTGCGGTGTGTTGTGGTAAATGCTCAAAAGTGCGCGGGCGCGCATCATGTCGTATAACGTGTCGCTGGTATAGGCGTCGGCAATATTTAGCTGTGATGCGCGTGCTTGAGCATCACTTAGTCGGCTATCGCTCACCGGGTGGGTAAGTAAGAACTCTGGTGGTGTGCCGCCCTGGAGTCGTGCCATCCGTTGCATGGCACTGAACATACGTACCATCGCATCTGGGTTGTATCCAGCACTTGCCATTGCCTGCAGGCCAACCCGGTCGGCTTCTTGCTCAAAGCGTCGTGAATAGGACAATTGGTCTTGAATGAGCGCCGCTTGGGAACCCATAGCAGCGGCCATGCCCGCATCGCCGCCACCGCTGGCGGCAATGAGCATGCCTGCCAGCATGGCGGCCATTGCAGGCAGCTGTGTTTGCTCCGCACGTGCACTGCCCCTGGCGTAGTGTCGTTGAGATAGGTGGCCCAGCTCGTGGGCGATAACCGACACAAAGGCTCCCTCATCTTCAGCAAAGGCGAATAGCCCTGAATTGATACCTATGACCCCGCCAGGGACTGCGAAAGCATTGAGAGAGCCGTTATCAACCATCACGGTCGTTGTGCGAAGGTTGCCAAGCTGGCTGTGGGGAGCAAGGCGTGCAACTAGACTATCTAGGTAGTCATTTACAATAGGGTCTTGCCACTGTGGTGCTTGGGCACGAAATTGACGAAGCCAAGCGCGCCCCAGGCGATACTCTTCGTTACTGACAGAGGTTGAAGCGCCACCTAGGCTTGGGAGCTGATAATCGTCGAAGCCAAAGCTGGGTGGGCTAACACTGGCGACACTCAGCATGAACGCTAGCGCGTAGGCTCGGCGAGAAAGTGTGAATCGAAGGTGCAGCATGGCATCCTCATGGTGTTCCTGATATTCAAGTAATATACGCAGCAAACAGCGGTGTGACATTGATTCAGGCAGGTAAGTGCCGTTAAATCAAATTCTCAGCGACCGTTTTAAAGAAATAGTTTATGTAACAATGCCGTATTCAAGTAAGTATTTTGATCAAGTAGGTATTTTGGGGGAGAGGGTATGTCCGAGCACACAGAGTCCAGGTCAAACGCTAGCATTAAGCCCGATACGGTGCTGGATGCTACCGGGTTGCACTGCCCGCTGCCATTATTAAAAGCCAAACAGGCATTGGCTGGGCTGGCCCCTGGTCAATTGCTTGAAGTAAGAGCAACGGATGCTGGTTCGTGGCGTGATATGGCATCTTTCACCGAGCTTAGTGATCATGTGTTAGAAGCGCGCGAGCAGCATGGCGATATGTACTATTTTTGGATACGCAAAGCAGGGATGTCTCACTCATGACCATGCGCACTATTCTGAAAAGTTGGATTGATCGCTACTTTTCAGACGAAGAGGCGTTAATTCTTCTCTTGGTATTGGTAGCTGGTTTTGCGGCCATTATTTGGTTTGGCAGGATGCTGGCGCCGTTCTTCACCGCGCTGGTGATCGCTTTTTTACTGCAGGGCGTAGTGAGTGCCTTGACGCGGCGCGGTGTGCCTCATTTGCTAGCGGTCATTGTTGTGTTTGTGGCGTTTGTTAGCGTGTTGCTAACAATGGCCTTTATTTTGATGCCGCTGATATGGAATCAACTTGTCGGGCTTGTTCAGGAGACGCCGCGTATGTTTGCTAGCGGCCAAGGGTGGTTAGACGAACTTCAGGCCCGTTATCCTAATTTAATCACTCCCGATCAAATGCAGAGCTGGATAGGCGTTGCCAGTCGGGAAATTAGCCAGCTAGGACAGCGTGCATTAACGCTGTCACTGGCATCGCTCGGCAATATTATGTCGTTGATTATTTACTTAGTGTTAGTGCCGATACTGGTATTCTTCATGCTAAAGGATCGCCAGTCTTTGGTAGGTTTTACGCTGTCGTTGCTACCGCAAAAGCGTACGCTGTTAACGCGTATTTGGCATGAGATGGATCGTCAGATTGCTAATTACATACGCGGCAAATCGATAGAGATTATTATCGTTGGTACGGTTGCTTTTTTTACCTTCGCTTTCTTTGGCTTACCTTACACCGCCTTGTTAGCAGTGCTGGTGGGATTTTCTGTTCTGGTGCCATACATTGGAGCGGCGGTAGTCACCATCCCAGTGGCAGCCGTTGCCGGGTTTCATTTTGGGATCAGTGAGCAGTTTGCTTATGTGGTTGTCGCTTACGGCGTTATTCAAGCGCTTGATGGGAATGTGCTTGCACCGGTGTTGTTTTCAGAAACGAATAATATTCACCCGGTTTCCATTATTGTCGCGGTGCTGTTTTTTGGTGGTATCTGGGGGTTCTGGGGCGTTTTCTTTGCGATTCCCCTGGCCACCCTACTAAAAGCACTGGTTTATGCATGGCCAAGAGGAATAGCCGAGAGAGAAGGTGAAAAGCAGCTTCCATTGGCTGAACATTAGCAGGCGCCACCTGACCGTAGTACGTGAAGCGCGAACGGAAAAATTGCCTGCGAATCAGTCGCGGCACCGCTTCGCGCTGTACCCGCCCAGGATGCGGTGCTCCTGGTTTTGTTAGTTGGCGTGAAGCGCTTCTGCTGCTGTTAGTACGTCATCAACATGCCCTGGTACCTTAACGCCGCGCCACTCTTGAACAAGCTTACCCTCGCTGTCGATTAGGAAGGTACTGCGCTCAATGCCAAGATGCTCTTTGCCGTACATCTTTTTAAGTTTGATAACATCAAAAATCTGGCATACGGTTTCGTCCTTATCGGAGATAAGCTCGAAGTTAAAATCTTGCTTGGCTTTGAAGTTCTCCTGAGCACGGATACCATCTCTAGAAACGCCGATA
>NZ_JABUZF010000186.1:12238-17846 GCF_014897885.1 Halomonas sp. 3D7M
GTCTCCGCCTTCGGTAGTGCACCCCGGGGTGCTGGCCTTTGGATAAAAATAGATAACCACCTGCTTGCCACGCAGCTTAGACAGCGTCACCGTCGTATCGCTAGTGGCTGGGACAGAAAAGTCAGGTACCGGGTGATTGAGTTTTACAGACATGAAGAGCTCCTTTAATGAGAGGGTTTACTTAGTTGATTACACGAAAGTAACGCTATTATGTCAAAGCGAATAGGCGCCCAGTAATGAGCAGGTGAGAAAACTCTCAGCGCTTTGCGCTGTACAGGTTCGAGCCGCCTGAGTACCATTTGCTGTCTGTCGCCTCCCTTGGGACGACAGCAAAGTGTTCAAAGCATAAAATGGCAGTAGGTTAAATCGCCCCGATAGTGCTCGTTCTAGTGGTCAAAGCTCTTGTGGACAGTCTCTTGTGGGCAGTCTCTTGTGGACAGGCTCTTATAAATAGAGCCCTTATGGTCGAAGCTTCTCGATTTTCAATGAACATCGTCAGTAGCTTAATTTTATAATTTGGCAGGTGAGGAAAAAACGGATGATCACAGGCAGCATTGTCGCCCTGGCGACGCCGATGAAAGTCAATGGCGACATCGACTGGGAGGCGCTTCGTCGCCTGGTGAACTTCCACCTCGATAATGGCACTGATGCCATTGTCGCAGCGGGCACCACGGGCGAACCTACTACCATGACGTTTGCTGAGCACTTTGATGTGATCCGCAGCGTGGTAGAAGAGGTGAATGGTCGTATTCCGGTGATCGCCGGCACGGGAGCGAACGCCACATCAGAGGCGGTTGAGTTAGCGCGTTACGCTAGCGAAGTCGGCGCAGATTACTGTCTATCGGTTTGTCCTTACTATAACAAACCGACTCAGGAAGGCCTCTACCAACACTTCAAAGCGGTGGCTGAAGGAAGCAAACTGCCGGTAATTCTTTATAACGTTCCCGGCCGTACCTGCTCTGATCTGTACAATGAAACGGTAGTACGCCTAGCCGAGGTGAAGAATATTATCGGTTTGAAAGATGCTACCGGGAACCTTGAGCGCGCAGAGGATCTAATTACCCGCTTGAAGGGCAGCGACTTTATGCTCTACTCCGGCGACGATGCCACCGCCTGTGACTTTATGTTGATGGGTGGCCACGGCGATATCTCGGTGACTGCGAACGTAGCGCCCAAAGCGATGCATGAACTCTGCGCTGCAGCCGTAGCTGGTGATTCGGATAAGGCTCACCAAATTAATACGCGTTTGATGCCGTTACACACCAATTTAGGCATTGAAGCGAATCCGATTCCGGTTAAATGGGCACTGCATCGCATGGGATATATGGACGCAGGGATTCGTTTGCCGTTGACCTGGCTGTCGGAAAAGTACCACGCCACTGTCAGTGAAGCGCTGCAGCTGGCGGGCGTCGTAGAGGAGTAATTCGACGTAACCCCTTTGCTACTCGGCGTACGTTGATGCGCCGAGTACTCGACCTGTTGACTGTAAAGGTGGCTTGATGAGCCCTGTTCTTGAAAAACGTTTGCTTGAAAAACGTGCGCTTAAATGGATACCGCTGGCTCTCGCAACGGCTGTCACGCTTGCTGGATGCGCGCGCGACGATGGTTACTATCACGACCGTAATTTGGATTATACTGAAGCTACCCCAGCGCCCCCCTTAGTACTGCCAGAAACCCGCAATCCACAGCGTTACCGTGATGCCATGCCGGTGCCCCAGGTAGCGGTGCAAGGTAGCCGTATTGATGAGGCGGCCGAGATTGCTCCCCCCCAGACGCTGACAATTGGCAGTGGTTTAGAACCTGAATTTGTAGAGCGTCGTCAGGTCGGTGATCAGACTTGGTTGGTGGTCGCGGCAGATACGGGAACTGTCTGGCCTCAGTTAGAAGCGTTCGCGAATAGTCGCCAGCTAGGTGTTCAGCAAAGCGATGCGAATCAAGGTGTCATAGTGACCTCTCAAGCCACGTTGAAGCTACAAAGCGCGCTCAGGGCGGGCAGTAGTGAGGTGCGCTGTGAGCAAGCAGGGCAAAGTGTGACTGTGTGTCTTGATGCCCTAGAGCAGTACTTAGGCGCACGCAGTGCCACTGCTAGCGCATCTTCTTGGACTGCACAACGACTCGCACAAGATCAGACGCTGCAAATGCGCCAGCAGGGCGACGCGTGGGAAGTTGTGATCCCTCAATCCATTGATCGTGTTTGGGCAGAGCTGGACCACTATCTTGAGCTCGACTTTAGTGTCGAAGGGCAGCGCGACCTATTAGCCACTTCTGCTGAAAACTATGAATTCCTGGTTGAGTACATGACCGAGACTGAGCGAGGTCGCAACCCGCTACAAATTGTCTTCAGTCCCGATGTGCGTCGCATGTCGCAGCAAATTCGTCTAGCTCTTCAGCCTGATGGTGATAAGACCATTCTGCGTGCGATTAATGCCAGTGAGCGTAGTTTAACTGCTGACGATCAGCGCGAGCTGCTTGAGCGAGTCTCCGGCTACCTACGTTAATTTTTAATTTTGAAACCCTTCGGAGCCCCTATGGAAAAGCGCCAAGAACTCTACGCTGGTAAAGCGAAATCCGTTTATACCACCGACGACCCTGACTTGTTGGTACTGCACTTTCGTGATGATACCAGTGCTTTCGATGGCAAAAAGAAAGAGTCACTGGCCCGCAAAGGCAAAGTGAACAACATCTTCAATGCTTTCATTATGCAGCGCCTGGAAGAGGCAGGGATTCCTACCCATTTTGAGAAGCAGCTTTCTGATACTGAAAGCCTAGTCAAAAAAATGGAGATGATTCCTGTTGAATGCGTCGTGCGCAACATTGCAGCAGGTGGCCTAGTTAAGCGCCTGGGTGTGGAAGAGGGCATCAGTTTGAATCCGCCCACCTTTGAATTGTTCTTAAAGAACGATGAAAAGGGAGACCCCATGATTAACGAGTCGCTAGCAGAAACCTTTGGCTGGGCAACCCCCGAACAGCTGGCGAAAATGAAGTCACTTACTTTTAAAGTGAACCATGTGCTTAAGCAGCTGTTTGCCGAAGGCGACATGTTGCTAGTCGATTACAAGCTTGAGTTTGGAGTCTTCAAAGGCGATGTAGTCCTTGGCGATGAGTTCTCCCCGGATGGATGTCGTTTATGGGATGCCAATACGCGAGAAAAGCTTGATAAAGATCGCTTTCGCCAGGGGTTAGGTGGTGTCATTGAAGCGTATGAAGAAGTAGCACGACGGATTGGTATTCATATTGATTAATGCCGTAGCATATATGTAATAAATGTTTGTGCTGATATGCTCGCATAGTAAAAACCCGCTTAGGATACTGCTTCCGAAGCGGGTTTTTCTATTAAACTCTGATAGTGTGCTTTAGTCGTCTGAAGACTCTGCAGTTAGTTCATCAAGTGCCTGTAACCGATAGCCATAGCCATAAACTGAAACAAGGTTCCAACCAAATTCCGACGTTAGACTAAGCTTTTTGCGCACTCGGTGAATATGAACGTCTAGCGTACGAGTGCCAGGCGGATCACTTTTACCCCATACATATTCATATAGGTAGGAGCGTGAAAGCGGACTTCCTAACTGGTTTAGTAGAAGAAAGGCTAACCGAAACTCCTGCCTCGTCAACGATACTTCTTCTCCGTCCACGTAGGCTGTTTCACGATTGGTATTGAGCTTAATGCGGCCAAACTCTAATGTTTGCTGCTGAGCAGCACTTGGCGTGCGGAGCGAGTGGCGACGGGTTGACGCATAGGCTCTTGCGGCCAGTTCGCGCGGCCTAAAAGGTTTGCTGATGAAGTCATCAGCCCCCGCGTTCAAGGCTTGAATAATATCGGCTTCTTCCTGCCTCAGGGTCACCATTAGGACAGCAGGAATAATCTGTAGGTAGGTTTTCATCCAATTGAGCAGCGCAATACCAGTGCCGTCGGGCAGGTGCCAATCAAGTATGACTAAATCGAATGTATTGCGGCTAGCGGTATGAATAAATGCCTTACTGGTTTCGAATGAGTAGATGTTCGCCTCTATACCTCGCTCGGCAAAGCCATCCATAAGCGCTTTTTCAATGCGCTCTGATACCACCTTCTCATCTTCTACTACTGCAATGCGCATAGGCTGTATCCAAGTCAGGTCTCGTCAGTGAAAGTGAGCAGCATAGGTTGCAAATCTGTTCCTAGATCTAAAAAGCATCAAGGCAGCATAGTTAGATACTTGCTCTCCTGAAATATGAGCTTTGCAAGTAGAAAAGCTCGTTAAGTGCCTGCCCAGTAGTGTTTAGTATCCCTGAACTTTTCCTCTGTTGATGCTGCCGCAGCGGTATGACCAGCGCCGAACGTGATCGAAATACGTGGCAGGTCAGCTGCTGCCCAGAATACGCATGTCGGCTGAAATGTAAATTGATGAGTTCAGTTGCTATGTGAATTTAAATTAACAGCAGGTTTCCTTAAGTCTGGTCTGTTTTCTGTAAAGGGATTAGTAAGTGCTTACTCTTCATCTGGTTAAGGTACTAGGCGATTCTTAGTTGGCATGCATTTTTTCTACCTTAGAGCCCATTAAAAGAGACTAAAAAAACTCACTGACTAGGCTGTTAATATTGATTAATAATGTGGAGAAGAGTAGTTCCCTGTGCTAGCTTCAATGTTAAGAAGTGTTTGAACCGCCCCGGCTTTACCGGAGACTCCATATATCTGAGTCGCTGTCTGAAGAAGACGAAGAGGAAGCAGCCGCAGCAATACCAACCAAGCCAAGCATTCCTAAGGCAGCTGCCCAAGAAGGGTTGCTACTATCTTGCGCTAGTCCACCTGCTGCCACTTGGGTTTCAGAGAACGCAAACCCAGACCAAGGTATCTCGTACTGCCCCCACCAAATCACCTCAGTGGAATCCTTGAGAAGCAATTCCGTGCGTTCCCCCCCCGGGGCATTAAAAAAGCCAGCAATGATAATTTGTTCACCGGACTTCAGGGTGATAATCAGATCCATTCCCGACCGATCAAAAGCGGCAGTTTCTTCAGGTCCTACAGAAATCGTAACGACGCTCGGTTCCTGCAAATCAACAACACTGCCTCTTGGTATTTCAACCGCATCACCACCCGCTTTAGGGGTAATGACAATGAGTGCATTGTCCATGCTTCACCTATTTTCGTGTTACTTCCAAAGGGTTACCTTGACGAATTCGCTTTCCCCAACATCCTGTAGAACACCGATGCATCCTGGCCTGAAGATTCCCAAGGCTGAAAAGAACTATCAAAGTCAAAAACCGATTATTGTTGGATTTGGCTCTCCTTTAATTAGAAGCATTTAGCAAACTTGCGAAAACAAGCCCCTCTCAGTTTCAACTATTTTCTTGTAATAAAATTTCGACGCGGCGGTTAGGCGCCAGGCACTCTTTTAATACAGCACCTGCAATGTTTTGACAGCTCACCAAAGGCTCACTCTGCCCTAGGCCTGTATAGCGAATATTCTGAGGATTGGTTCCTCCTGCCACTAAAGCATCAGCGACCGCTTTTGCCCGCTGTTCGGAAAGGCGCAAGTTGAACCGCCCCGGCTTTACCGGAGACTCCATATCTTGAGAGGATGGAGTTATGAACTCACCAAAACGATATTCCCCAGAAGTCCGAGAGCGAGCT